>JBGPEQ010000032.1:0-14586 GCA_041482855.1 Dongiaceae bacterium
AGAAGACTTGCCCCGCGGCGGCCGGCTCCGGATTGTCGCGGTAGAACATGGGCCAGTCCATCCAGTTGGGGGCGAAGACCGCACCCAGGCTGTAGCCGGTGGCGTTCATGCGATAGGCCTGATAGCCGGCGTTGTCGACCACCCGGGCATAGGCGTCGAAGACCTCGCCGATGGGCCGCCCGGGCTTGAGCGCGGCCTTGCAGGCTTCCAGGGATTCGACCGCCACCTTGTGCATCTCGCGCTGGCCCGGCAGCGGCTCGCCGATGGGAATCGTGCGCATCAGACAGGCATGGTAGTGGCGATAGGCGCCGGCAAATTCGAGCGTCAGCTGATCGCGGGCGTCGAGTGTGCGGCGGCCGGTGAAGTAGCGGCAGAGCAGCGCGTCCTGTCCTGAGCCGATGATGTATTCATTGGCGGGATCGTCGCCGCCGCCGCGGAAGACGGCGCCCTGCATGGCCGCGATGATGTCGCCCTCGAAGGCGCCGGGGCCGGTGAGCCGGTGCGCCTCGTCGAGCGCGAGGTCGGCGAGCTCCGCGGCCTTGCGGACATAGACGATCTCGGCGGGACTCTTGACGACGCGCAGGCGGCTGACGAGGTCGGAGGCATCATCGAGCTTGCAGAAACCATCGAGGGCGTTGTTGAGGCGCAGGGCGCTGCGGCCGGTCAGGCCGTAGGCCTCGTACTCGACGCCGAGCTTCTTGCCGCCGCAGCCGAAGCCGCGCAGGAAGTCCTTCAATTGCACCGCGGGTTGCGCTTCAGGGCCGTCGACCCAGATGCGGATATCCTCGATGACAGAGGTGTGCTTGGCCTGCAGCAGGTCGGGCGCCCGCGTCAGCAGCATCAGCCGCCCGTCGGCGCCGAGATACAGGCACTGGAAGAACACGTAACCGAAGGTGTCGTAGCCGGTCAGGTAGAACATGCTCTCCTGCCGGAACATCAGCAGCCCATCGAGGCCGCGCTTTTGTATCAGCTCGACCGCGCGCTTGCGGCGATCGGCCAGTTCCTCGCGGGTAAAGTGCAGGGCCATTCGTTGAAATCTCCTGGATGGACCGAGTCACGGGCCCTCACCCTAACCTTCTCCCGCTTCGCGGTAGAGGGGACTCGGTCGTTGCGTTCGCTCGGTGGAGTCCCCTCTACCGCGAAGCGGGAGAGGGCGAGGGTGAGGGTCTGTTACTCCGTCAGTGCAATCACCGACAGCCCGCGGCCATAGTCCTTCTCGCCGGCGAGGGTCGTGCGGCGGTAGCTGAAGAACATGTCGGCTTCGGCGCAGGTGTCGCGGGCGACGGACGCGGCTGCGGCGATGCCGAGGCGGCGCAGCCGGCTCACGACGTAGCCGGGCAGGTCGAACATGAAATGTCCGGCGCGTTTGCTCGGGACGAAGAAGCGGCGGTTGTCGGGGTCCTGCTGCAGGAAAGGCTGGGGGAACTCCGGCCCCACTTCGTAGGAGGCCTGGGCGATGCAGGGGCCGACGGCGGCGCGCATGCGGCCCGGCTCGGCGCCGCGCTCGATCATGCTGCGCACGACGGCCTCGACGACACCGTTCACGGCGCCGCGCCAGCCGGCATGGGCGGCGCCGATGACGCCGGCTTCTGGATCGGCGAGCAGCACCGGCACGCAGTCGGCGGTGCCGATGCCGAGGGCGATGCCCGGCCGCGTCGTCACCATGGCATCGACTCGCGGCCGCGCCTCCAGCGGCCAGGGCTTGATCACTTCGACGACATCGGCGCTGTGAATCTGATAGGTCGTCGCCAGCGCCTCCGGCTGCAGTCCGATCAGCGCGAGGGCGCGGCGGCGGTTCTCCGTGACATTGGCCGGCTCATCGTTCGAGCCGTAGCCGCAGTTGAGCGACGCATAGATGCCGGCGCTGACGCCGCCCTGGCGGGTGAAGAAGCCGTGGCGGACGCGCGGGCAATCCTTGAGGGTTTCGGCTTGGATCATGGGGCGGACGGTTCGTCGAATCCGGGTGGTGCGGGCAGGGTCGGCGCGGCGATCGCCAGCGCCTTGAACAAAGTGCCCATTTGCTCCAGGTGGAGCAAGCGTTCGGTGGCCGCGTCAAGGTCGGCGGCTTGCGCGGGCGAGGCGTTGCGCGCGAGCGACGCGGCGCGCAGCTTGATGCCGAGACGCTCGAGCAGCGTGTTCTGGGGGATGGGACCGTGGACCGCGGCCCCGGCCCCGCGGGCGGCCCGCGCCAGCGCGCCGAAATCGACATGGGCGGCCAGATCGGCGGCGCCGGGATCGGCCAGCAACGCATGCTTCTGGTGGCGGCGGACGGCCTGCAGGCTGTCGCCGCCGCCGCTGCCGTCGTGGCCGTAGTCGATGATCAGCGCGGCGCCGCCGTGCTGCGCGACGCGGCGGCCGATCGCGGCCGCCAGCACAATGCCGGCCGGACAGGCCTCGACGACCATGCCCTGGCGCGCCGGTTGCGGCGGCGGCGTCGCCACGGTCAAGGCCGTGCCGGGCGCGCGCAGCGCGAAGACGAGGCCGTCGCCGCTGCTGTCGACATCGACGACGCGCTCGAACCAGCGGCCGCCCTGGAACTCGAACTGGTGTATCGGCAGGGCGTCGAACAGCTCGTTGGTGACGATCAGGAGGGAGCCATCGGGGACTTCGTCGAAGGCATCGTGCCAGGACGGCGCGATCGCCGGCGCGGCCCGTTTCAGTGCCTCGGCCTGGCGGCCGCGCAGATAAGGGCTGGTCTCGACCATGTGCAGATCGACGGCGGCGTGGAAGCCCGCCACCTTGCGCGTGCCGCGGAGGGCATCGGCCATCAGCGTGCCGCGCCCCGGACCGAGCTCGACCAGGCGAACGGGAGCGGGCCGGCCCATCGTTTCCCAGACGGCGGCGCACCAGGCGCCCAACAGCTCGCCGAACATCTGGCTGATCTCCGGCGCGGTGATGAAATCGCCCTCGAGGCCGAAGGGATCGCCCTGCTTGTAGTAGCCGTATTGCGGATGGCCGAGCGCCTCGGCCATGTATTCGGCGACGGTGATCGGCCCGGCGATGCGGATGCGCCGGGCCAGCAGTTCGCCCAGCGCGCTCATTCGGGCGGGCTCACTTGGCGGCTTGCGGTTCGGAGCGAAGCGCACGCCAGATGAAATAGCCGCCGGCAATCAGCATCGGCAGCGACAGCCACTGGCCCATGGTCGCGCCCATCTTGAAGTAGCCCATGAAGGAGTCGGGCTCGCGGAAGAATTCGACGAAGATGCGGGCGAGCGCGTAGCCGGCGAGAAACACGCCGGTGACCAGGCCGCGCCGGCGGCGGACGAACTCGTTTTGTATCAGCACGAACAAGACGATGAAGAGAACGATGCCTTCGAGGCCGGCCTCGTAGAGCTGGCTGGGATGGCGCGGCTGGCCGTCGGAATCCGGGAACACCATCGCCCAGGGCACGTCGGTCGGGCGGCCATAAAGCTCGCCATTCACGAAGTTGCCAAGCCGGCCGAGGAAGAGGCCGATCGGCACCGCCGCGGTGACGATGTCGCAGAGGGCGAGAAAGCGGATCTTCCGGCGACGCGCGAACAGGATCAGGGCGATGATGACGCCGGTACAGCCGCCATGGAACGACATGCCGCCGTGCCAGAGCTGGAGAATCGTGAGCGGGTCTGCGAAGTATTGGCTCGGCTGATAGAACAGTATGTAGCCGAGCCGGCCGCCGAGGATGACCGCGACGATGGCCCAGACGAGGAAGTCGTCGAGTTCGATCGTCGTGACGGCGACCGGCGGCTTCTTCGCCAGCCAGACGCAGTAACGCCACCCGAGCAAGAGCCCGACGATATAGGCCAGCGCATACCAGCGCAGCGCGAACGGCCCCAGCGTCAAGCCGAAGAGCTGGAACGCGCCGATGTGGAAAAGCTCAGGGCCGATATTGGGGAAGGTCAGGGTGACGAGCATGCGGGCAGCCCTTATAGAGAGCGGCGGCAATCAGGACAAGATGGGCGCGGCCGGCCAGGATTGCACCCGTTGCGGCCGACGCCGATAATCGCGCCAGACCGCGAAGGAGAAGCAGCCATGCAGACGCAGAACCCATTTCTCGACGATCTCGCCAAGGTGGCGGCGGGCGCCGTCGGCGGGCTGACCGGCATCAAGCATGAGATCGAGACGCGGTTGCGCGAGCAGTTCGAGCGCATCCTCGGCCGCATGGACCTGGTGACCCGCGAGGAGTTCGAGGTGGTCAAGGCGATGGCCGCCAAGGCGCGCGAAGAGCAGGAGGCGATGGCGGCGCGGCTGGCGGCGCTCGAAGCCAAATTGGGCCAGACGACCCATCAGGTCTGATCGGCCGGCGCCCCAGGGCAAAATACCGGTGGATAACTCAACAGGACGCTTGCGCAGGATTCGCGGATTTGGCACCCTACTAATGGTGGGTAGTGATTTGCCGGTGGCCATATATCGGGGTCCGGCTAGCCCACTCCGGAGGGGAACCCCGAACAGGAGGCCACTGAGTGGGGGCGGTATGGACCTCGTTTCCGCGGGCCGACCACAAAGCGCCAACAATCCGATCGATCTTCTCGAGGAATTCGTCAGCGCGAACGATTGGCGCTTCGACCGCACGACCGACGCCGAGATCGTGGTCGAGCTGACCGGCAGCTGGTGCGACTATCGGCTGTATTTCGTGTGGCAGGAGGACCTCGGCGCCGTCTACTTCTCCTGCCTGTTCGACGTACGCATACCCCCGAACAAGCGGGCCGGCGCCTATCACCTGCTGGCGCTCATCAACGAGAAGCTCTGGCTCGGCCACTTCGACCTTTGCTCGGAGGAGCTGGTGCCCATGTTTCGCCACACGCTCCTCGTGCGCGGGGCGGGCTACGTTTCGGCCGAACAGTTCGAGGACGTGGTCGATATCGCCTTCAGCGAATGCGAGCGCTTCTTCCCGGCCTTTCAGTTCGTGCTGTGGGGCGGTAAGAGTCCGGAAGAGGCATTGGCAGCGGCCATGCTGGAGACCGTCGGCGAGGCCTGAGTTTTCATGACAATCAGCGGGCATCTGTTGCTCGTCGGCTGCGGCAAGATGGGCGGGGCCATGCTGCGCGGCTGGCTCCAGCGCGGCGTGCGGCCGGGCGATATCACGGTCATCGAGCCGAACATGGCGCCCGTGGCCGACCTGGCTGCTAGGGGCGTCCGGCTCCTCGATGATGCTGCCAAGCTGCCGGCAGATCTGAAGCCTGCGGTCGTCGTGATTGCGGTGAAGCCGCAGATGACGGATGCCTCGCTTCCGGCCTATCGGCGCTTTGCCGGAGCGAGCACGGTCTTTCTGTCCATCGCGGCCGGCCGCACCATTGTCTACTTCGAGCGCCATCTCGGTGCCCAAGCGCCGATCGTCCGGAGCATGCCGAACACGCCGGCGGCGGTCGGGCGCGGCATCACCGTGGCCTGCGCCAACCGCCATGTGGCGGCTGCCCAGCGCGATCTGTGCGAGCAGTTGTTGGCGGCTGTCGGCGAGGTGGCATGGGTCGAGGACGAAGGGCTGCTCGATGCCGTGACGGCGGTGAGCGGCGGCGGCCCTGCCTATGTGTTCCTCCTCATCGAATGCCTGGCCGAGGCGGGCGCTGCCGCGGGCTTGCCGCCGGAACTGGCCATGCGCCTGGCCCGCGTGACGGTCTCCGGCGCCGGCGAACTGGCGCGCCTGTCGTCCGAGCCGGCGTCCGTCCTGCGCCAGAATGTGACCAGCCCCGCCGGCACGACGCTCGAGGCGTTGAAGATCCTGATGGCGGCGGATGGCTGGCAGCCGCTGATGACGAAAGCGATCGCGGCGGCGACGCGCCGCTCGCGCGAGCTGGCCGGCTAGGTCGTCGCCATGGCCGAAGTTGGCACCAGCGCGGAACGCGTGCGCCAAGCCCTGGCCGGCCTGGGTCTCATGCCTGACATCCAAGAGTTCAGCGAGACGACGCGCACCGCGGCCGAGGCGGCAGCGGCCATCGGTTGCACCGTGGCGCAGATCGCGAAATCGCTGGTCTTCCGCGCCGTCGGCTTGAACCGGGCCGTGCTGGTGATCGCCAGTGGCGCCAATCGGGTGGATGAGACGCTGGTTGCCGCCGCGCTGGGCGACCGCATCGCCAAGGCCGACGCGGCGTTCGTGCGCGACAAGACCGGTTTTGCCATCGGCGGCGTGGCGCCGGTCGGCCATACCGAAAAGCCCATGACGCTCATCGATGAAGACTTGCTTGGGCATGCCGAGATCTGGGCCTCCGCCGGCACGCCCAATTCGGTCTTCCGCCTCACCCCGGAGGCGCTCGTCGCCATGACCGGCGGGCGGGTCATCGCAATCAAATAGCCGCGGCCCTTCTTCGCCGGTTCGGCCGCTCCCATTTACAGCGCAGGGTCGTATAGTGGGACGGCGTGAACAGGAGCGACCATGGCCAAGAAGGCTGAAACCAGACAGGCCGATCCGGCCAAGCATGTGATCGAAGTGGCGCTCCGGCTGGCGGCGGAGCGGGGCTGGGCCAACTTGGCGCTGGCCGACATCGCCGCGGCGGCGAAGCTGCCGCTCGCCGATCTCTATGCGTCCTATCCATCGAAGACGGCGATCCTGATCGCGCTGAGCCGCCAGGTCGATCGTCAGGTGCTGGCCGGTCTCGATCCCGGCACCGAGGAATCCACGCGCGACCGCTTGTTCGACCTGATCATGAAGCGGTTCGATGCCTTGGCGCCGTACCGGGACGGCCTGTCGGCGGTGGCTCGCGATGCCCGGCGCGATCCCCTGGCCGCGCTGTGCGGCATGGGACAGCTTGCGCGCTCGATGGCGCTCATGCTGGAAGCGGCGGGCGTCTCGTCCTCCGGCCTTGCGGGTGCGCTCAGGACCAAGGGGCTGGGCGCAATCTACCTGGCGACCATGCGCGACTGGTTCGGCGACGATAGCACGGACAAGGCCCGCACCATGGCGGCCCTCGACGCCCGGCTGCGGCGGGCCGAGGGCTGGGCGCGCCGGCTCGACCGGCGGGCGCGGCCGGCAGAGAGCGCCGGCTAAAGAATCATTAACCATAAATTGCTGCACTGCAAAAAAATGCTTGACGCAGGTGCAGCATGCCCACATATTAGGCTCATCGTTGTGCAGTGCAGCATTTCAATCGCAACCCATCCTGAGAGGGAGTTCCACCCCATGGCCAAAGCCACCAATCCGATGTTCGATACCGAAGCTTTCAAGGTTCCCGATTTCACGAAGTTCTACGGCGATTTCAACAAGGTAGCCGCCGATTTCGGCAAGCTGTTCGTGAACGGCAAGGCGCCGATGTTCGATTTCGAGGCCGCCATCGCCGCGCAGCGCAAAAACGTGGAGGCCTTCACGGCCGCCAACCGGATCGCCATCGAAGGCACCCAGGCCGTCCTGCGCCGTCAGGCCGAGCTGGTCCGTGAGGCCATCGAGGAGCTGTCGAGCGTCTCCAAAGAGTTCACCGCCGCCGGCAGCGCCGAGGACAAGCTCCTGAAGCAGGCGGAGCTCGCCAAGAGCGCGTTCGAGAACGCCCTCGCCAATGTGCGCGAGCTCTCGGGCCTAGTGCAGAAGGCCAGCGACGAGGCCGTGTCGGTCATCAGCAAGCGCGTCGCCGACAACTTCGACGAGGTCAAGACCGCGCTGCAGCCGAAGGTCGCCAACAAGAAGTAAGCTTCGATCTACGTCCCACGATCGAAGACCAGCGTGGGCCGTTCCGCCGTGAGGCGGAATGGCCCTTTGCTTTTGGCCCCGCCTATTGATGCAGCCGTCGCCGCGCGATAGCGTCCGGCGCCGGTGAGACGAGGGGCCAGCAGTGGCAGACAATGACGGCGATGCGTCGGCGCTCGCACCGACCATCGGCTATGACGATTTCCGCAAGGTCGATATCCGCGTCGGCACCATCGTCGGCGTCGAGCCGTTTCCGGAGGCGCGGCGGCCGGCACTCAAGCTGATCATCGATTTCGGACCCGCCATCGGCCTGCGCCGCTCGTCGGCCCAGATCGTCACCCACTACAAATCCGACGAACTGGTCGGACGGCAGGTGGCGGCGGTCGTCAATTTTCCGAAGAAGCAGATCGGCAAGTTCATGTCCGAGGTGCTCGTGCTCGGCTTCCCCGATGGCGCCGGCGAGGTCGTGATGATCGCGCCGGACAAGCCGGTGCCGAACGGCGGCCGGTTGTATTGAGGTTACGACGAGGTCAGCGTCCGCAGGCGGGTGAGCAGCGCCAGGGTGGCGAAGCCGTCGGGCACCTCGCCGATCTCGCGCTGGAAGAGGCGGATGGCGACCCGGGTCTTCGGGCCGACGACGCCGTCATTGTCGCCGGGGTCGAAACCGCGCTGGGCCAGCAGGTTCTGGAGATCCTGCTTGTCGGTGCGGGAGAGCGGCGGCTCCTCGCGCGGCCACTGCGCCACGAATTCCGGCTTGCCCACCATCAGGTCCGCCAGATGCGCGACGGCCAGCGCGTAGCTGATGGAGTTGTTGTAGTCGAGGATGGTGCGGAAGTTTTCGAACACGATGAAGGCCGGGCCGCGATGGCCGGCGGGCGCGATGATGGCAGCCGGTGAATCCACCTTGGGCAGGGCCTTGCCGTCGGCGCGCTTGACGCCGAGCTTGCGCCATTCGGCCACGGTCTTCGTCACGTCGATCTCGGCCAACTCCCAATCGAACTTGGCGGGCAGGCGGACCTCGGCGCCCCAGGGCTGGCCGGCCTTCCAGCCGTGGGCGGCGAGGAAGCTGGCGGTCGAGGCGAACACGTCGGGCAGGCTGCGCCAGATGTCGCGCTTGCCGTCGCCGTCGCCGTCGACGGCGTATTGGCGGAAGGCGGCCGGCATGAACTGGGTCTGCCCCATGGCGCCGGCCCAGGAGCCCTGCATGTCCTCCGGCGTGATGTCGCCGTGCTCGAGGATGAGGAGGGCGTCGATCAGGTTCTGGCGGAAGACGTCCGGCCGATGGCTGCCATAGGCCATGGTGGCGAGCGCCTCGATCACGTTGTAGCCGCCGGTGTTGACGCCGTAGGCGCTCTCCAGGCCCCAGATGGCGATGACGATCTGCGGGGCGACGCCGTAGGGTTTCGTGGCCTTGCGGAGCGCCGCCTTGTCGTCGGCCAGCAGCTGGCGGCCGGTGGCGACATGCTCGGGCGAGACGGCGGTATCGAGGTAGGCCCAGATCGGCCGGGTGTATTCCGGCTGCACGTCGTCCTTGGCGAGGATGTCGGGGTCGGGCTCGACGCCGGCAAAGGCGCGCTCGAAGGTGGCGGCGGAGACGCCGGCCGCCAGGGCCTCGGTCTTGAAGGCGTCGCGCCAGGCTTCGAAGCTGGGCGGGGCCGGCTCGATGGTGGCGGCGCTCGGCTGGGCCGGTTCGACTGTGCCGGCGCTCGGCTGCGTCTGCTCCAGACTGCGGGTGGTCTGGCCTTGGGACGGAGACTGGCAGGCCAACAGCATCACGGCGGGCAGCAACAGAATGACGGCACGGGAGGTCACGGGGTCACCTCGTCAGCGGCGGTCGAATCGGGCTTCCGGCCAGTATACCCGCTCGCTCATATCATCTCCAATGCCTGCGGGCCCTTGGGCGGCGGAAACAGGCGGTCGAGCTCGGCCAGCTGGCCCGCGTCGAGGGGCCGGTCGAGGGCGGCCATGTTCTCCCGCAGGCGGTCGCGGCGGCCGGTCTTGGGGATGACGATCACGTCGTCCCGGGACAGCAGCCAGGCGAGGGCGGCCTGGGTCGGCGTCAGGCCGTGGCGGCCGGCGAAGTCAGCGAGCTTGGGGTTGCGCGCCAGCCGGCTCTGCTCGATGGGCGAGTAGGCCATGAGCGGCACCCGATGCCGGCGGCACCAGGGCAGCAGCTCCGGCTCAGCATTGCGGCGGACCAGGTTGTAGAGCACTTGGTTGGTGGCGGTGGCCGCGCCGCCCGGCACGCCCCACAGCTCTTCCATGTCGGCGGCATCGAAATTGCTGACGCCGTAGTGGCGGACCTTGCCGGCCTTGTGGAGAGCGGCGAAGGCCTCGACCGTCTCGGCCAGCGGGATGCTGCCGCGCCAGTGCAGCAGGTAGAGATCGAGGCGGTCGGTCCCGAGGCGCTTCAGGCTGCGCTCGCAGGCGGCGACCGCGCCCTGGCGCGAGGCGTTGTGGGGGTAGACCTTGCTGACCAGGAAGGTTTCGTCGCGGCGGCCGGCGATGGCCTCGCCGATCAGCTCCTCGACCGCGCCCTCGCCATACATCTCGGCGGTGTCGATGAGGGTGAGGCCGAGATCGAGGCCGAGGCGCAAGCTGGCGATCTCCTCGGCGCGCCGGCCGCGCTCGCCGGCCATCTGCCAGGTGCCTTGGCCGAGGGCGGGCACGGCTTCGCCCGAGGGCAGGGTGACGGTCTTCATGGGGCGCTCCCGGTGGACGGCGGGGGCTCAGACTGTCGCAGGACGGGCGGAGGGGCAAGCGGCCGCAACGATTCGGAGCGATGGACCCCATGTCCAGCGGGGCGGCGGCAGGAAGATGACTCACGCGGAGCCGCGAAGACGCGGAGACGAGGCAATCCCTTTGCGGCAGAGCGTCTGTGCGGCCGAGCAGAATTGAGCGATGTACCCCATGCCCAGCGGAGCCCGGACGTTAAATCACCGACGAGCGCGGATGAACGCCGATAGCGGAGGCAGTACCGGCCGCCGCCATGGCTGTGCTCGAAGCCGCCCTGGCGGCGGGAGCCGAGGCGATGGCCGGCCTTGAAAATGAGCGAAGGAGCCCATGCCCAGCGGAGTATTCGCTGGAACGGCGAACCGAGCAGCCGGAGAGAGTATCCGGTCTTGGCCCCATACCCTGTTACTGTCGGGGTGGGTCGACAGCGAAAATTCGCAATTCAACCCCATCGTTTTTGCGTAACCGAAGCCGCCCCCTCCGGCCGGCGGCCTCGGCGACGGCAAGCAGCGACCGCGCGGCGGCAAATCCCGTCGCCGGCCGGTATGGACAGATCCACGATGTCAAAGATCGACCCGCCATACCCGCAAGTGTTGACAGATAGGGCGAGAGCATATAGAACAAAATAACAACTTTTCTATCAAAGTCAAGGACCGCGTTGTTGGTCTATTGTTTCAAGCAGTCGCGTTGAATGCCCCCGCCGCCGTCGACGCCAGTGATCGCATCGCCCATGACCCCCGAACAATTCGTAGCCAAGTGGAAGGGCTCGCAGCTGGGCGAGCGGCAGGCGTCGCAGGAGCAGTTCATCGACCTCTGCCGCCTGCTGGATGAGAAGACGCCGGCCGAGGCCGACGCGACCGGCGAGAACTATTGTTTCGAGCGCGGCGCCGCCAAGATGGACGGCGGCGAGGGCTGGGCCGACGTCTGGAAGCGCGGCTACTTCGCCTGGGAGTACAAGGGCAAGCACAAGGACTTCGACGCAGCCTATCCGCAGCTGCAGGACTATTGCGATTGCTGCATCTGCCGGTTTGGGTCTTTTGATTTGACAATGTCAATAAACAATGTAACTATTAATATGACATTGTCTAAACTGTGTGTGCCAATGCGCGATGGAATCTACAAGGATTTGCCCATGTCACCGTCGTGGCGAACTCTTCTGCGACGGTGCGAACGGCAGGCTGAGAGCGGCGAACCGGCTTTGCGGACGGCTGAAAGGGCGCTCGGTATCGACGCCCGCGAAGAGTTTTCGCCGGCTTTCCTGCGGGGTCTGAGGAAGTTGGTCGCCGAGAGCGGTTCAATGCTGCCTGGGATCGGAGCGGTTGCGCAGGTCCGGGCAGCCCGAGACATCGGCGGCACAGGCAGTCCTCTTGAGGAAGCGACCCTCAACTGTACGCGCCGTTTCGAACAAACTGGGTTGCGTGGTGATGCTCTGGCGCAACGAGCATTGGAGCAGGCTCTTGCATTCCGAGGCAATTCGCGTAGCCGGCAAATAGAGGCGCACGCCATAGTGAAGGCTGGACCACAGGCGCGATCGATTATTCAGGCCGTGCGTCGCGCGTTAGCTGCTGTCGACCGCAAAGCCATGGCATCCCGCATTCTTGCCGGCGAAGGTCCGGTGAGACCGATTCGGCGCCCACCAGTCGATGCGGACGAAGATCTTACGAGACCACGGTGAGATCAGTGCCAGAACGCCAAAACATCGATGTGCCTCACGTCTGCATAGAGGCGATCGAAGAAAAATATCGATCACGTGCGGGCAGCATCAAGTGCGTGATTGGGCGCAATGTCTTTGTCGACCCTAAGGTGCTTAGCGCCTATTGCTGTTTTCACCCGCTAACGAAAAGAATGGATGATTTGATTCTGATGGCGGGTGTCGTCGCGTTTGCCGACAAGATCGTCAAACGACGACATTCGGTCGCGTGGCGCCGTCAACTCGACATGGTTATTCCAGTGTACGAGCCTGATTTCTGGCAACAGGATCAAGTTGTCGGAGTCCTGCAAGAATCTCTCGGCCTTCTGACGGGCGACACTTGGAATTTCGCATTCCACCATCGGCGCGGACCGCCCGCTATCGATGCACAACCAACGCTCAAGCTGGGTCATGGCCGCGTATCCGTGATGCCGTATAGTGACGGGCTTGACTCTTTCGCCGTTGCCCGTCTCACGACCGCTTCGGAACATTGGGTCGCCCTAATTCTTGTCACCACAGGGCGTAAGAAAGATGCAGACCTTGAGTGGCGTATGGATCATCTGGATGGACAGCGCCGCCGGATTTCTGTGCCTTTCCGCCTTTCCGACAAGGGTACCGGGTGTGAGTTTCGTGAATCAAGCTTCAGGTCACGCGCCTTCGTATTCGGTGTCATGGCGGGATTGGCAGCGTATCTGTCGGGCTCAACTCGCGTGATCGTGCCTGAAAGCGGCCAAGGGACGTTTGGACCATGGCTCTTGCCGGTTGGCAATGAGACACCAGACATTCACTCGAATCCGCTTTTCACTCAGCGCCTCGCACGTTTCCTCGAGTTGGTGATTGGCACGAGAGTTCGATTTGATCATCCCCGGCGCTGGAATACGAAAGGCGAGACGCTTCACACGCTCCGGGAGCAAGGATTGTCGGCCGGCTGGGCCGGATCGCGCTCGTGCGCGCGGCGTTCATACCATGTGAATTTGGATGGTTGCCGCGCGCATTGCGGCGTCTGCGCCGCGTGTCTGTTACGCCGCCAATCAATTCTAGCGGCGGGATTGGATGAGGCCAACGATCGATATGTCTGGCGTGACCTGTCTGCCGACACCTTGGCGGCCGCGGCGTCTCCAGAATGCCGGGCGACGACCGATGACGACACTCGACACGCCATTTCCGGCGTCATGGCACTCTCACAGCTTGCCGAATTTGGCATCTCGGGTAACTTCGATCACAGCGTGACGCAGTCGGCATCCGAACTAGCGGAGGTGTCGAAGGAGCCTATTGATGTCCTAAGGGCAAAGTTCACGCGCCTTCTTAGGGCACATCGAGATGAATGGCGGGCGTTTGTCGGGGCGCAGGGGCCTCGATCTTTCATCGGGCAATGGGCGGATGTGATCGCATGCTGACCGTATTGGACGCTCAAGACATTGAGGAGATGGGCGAGCGGCTGCGGGTCGCTCGTACCAATGCCGGCTTGACGCAGGAGGATGCCGCCGCGCGGTTGCGGCTCGCCCGCACGACGCTCGTGGCTGTCGAGAAGGGACAGCGTCGCGTCCGGCCGGATGAGCTGCGGGAAATGGCGAGTCTCTACGAAATCTCGATCAACGCGCTGCTGCGGCCAAGCTCCGTGCAGGTCGACCTTGCGCCGCGCTTTCGCTCGCTGTCGGCCGCAAGCGATGGCCCCGCGGCCGAAGCCGCCAGGCTGTTGAGCGATCTCGTGGCTGCCGAGGTCGAGATCGAGCGCATGGTCGGACAACGCCTGCGCCCGAATTACCCGCCGGAGCGCCCGATCCTGCCTGGAGACATCCGCGAACAGGCGGAAGAGGCGGCGATCGAGGTTCGACATCGACTGGGCCTTGGTTTGGCGCCGATCAGCGACCTCGTCAGCCTGCTCGAGCAGGAAATCGGGATGCGCGTCTTCATCCGTCCGCTGCGAAGCGGCTCGATCTCCGGACTGTTTGTCTATGACGATGCCCTGGGCGCGTGCGTCCTGCTCAATCGGAATCATCCTCGAAGGCGGCGGGCGCTCACTGCAGCGCATGAGCTTGGCCATCTCATCTCGACGCGCAGCGAGCCGGACATCGTCGATCTTGCGCACGACCCGACGTCACGCGAAGAACGCTTCGCGAAAGCTTTCGCGCTCGCTTTCATGATGCCGGCGGCCGCCGTGCGGCGTCGATTCCACGAGCTGCTCCGCGAAGCCGGGAGGTTCTCGCCCCGGCATCTCGTCCTCCTCGCGCACGCCTACAACGTCTCGGAGGAGGCGATGTGTCGCCGGTTGGAGGAGTTGCTGCTATTGCCCGGTGGGACCTGGGATTCGCTCAAAGATCGCAAATTCTCGGCGGAAGAGATTCGCCGAAGCTTCGGCGATCAACCCAACGGGCCGGAGTTGGCTGTATCGCCTCGGTTGTGGCTTCTCGTCGGCGAGGCCTATAGGCGCGAGCTCTTGAGCGAAGGCCAGCTCGCGCGGATGCTTCGGATGGAACGGGTCGAAGTGCGCGCAATGCTGGACGCACTCGACACCGAGGGGGCTCATGACCTCCGGTCCATCTCGGCTAACTGACGACATGCGGACGCTTGCACT
>JBGPEQ010000033.1:0-14295 GCA_041482855.1 Dongiaceae bacterium
CGAGAAGATGCTGGCCAACCGTAAATTGATGGAGGCGCTCGGCAACTCCGTCGTGGTGGGCGGCCTGTCGTCGCTCGCGGCGATCACGCTTGGATTCCTTGCTGCCTATGGGCTGGCGCGCGGCCGGCCCCGTCACGCCGATCGGCTCCAGTTCGGCCTGATGGCGCCGCTCACCGTGCCCTACATCATCATCGGGCTGGGCCTCCTCAGCATGTTTGGCGCGCTCGGTATCGACCGCTCGCTGATCACCGTCGGCATCGGCCATGTCGTGATCAACCTGCCGCTCTGCTTCGCCATCGTCTATTCGCAGCTGGGCGAGCACCAGGCTAATATCGAGCGCGCCGCCCACGATCTCGGCGCCAGCGACCTGCAGGCGCTCCTGCGGGTGACCGTGCCGATGCTGTGGCCGACGCTGCTGGCCGCCTTCTTCATCTCCTTCACGCTGTCCTGGGATGAGTTCGTCATCGCCTTCCTGCTCAGCAGGTTCGACGTCACCTTGCCCGTGGTCATGTGGAACTTGCTGAATTCGGGCCTCAATCCGCAGCTGAACGCGGTCGGCACGCTGGTGTTCGCGACCTCGATCGGCTTGGTCGTGCTGGTGGCCACGCTGCTGTTGTCGCGGGGCCGACGCCATGGCTGAGCCGATCGTCCGACTCGCGGGAGTGTCCAAGCGCTATGCCGAGATGGTGGCCGTCGAACCGCTGGACCTCGATATCGACGCCGGCGAATTCGTCGTCCTGCTCGGCCCATCGGGCAGCGGCAAGACGACGATCCTGTCGATGATCGGCGGCTTCGCGGCGCCGACGGAAGGCCGTGTGTTGATCGCCGGCGAAGACGTCACCGACCTGCCGCCGGCCAAACGCCCGACCGCGACCGTGTTCCAGGACTATGCGCTGTTCCCGCATATGAGCGTGCGCTCCAACGTCGCCTTCGGACTGGCCATGCGCAAAGTACCGAAGGTGGAGCGCCATCGCCGTGCCGACGAGATGCTGCAACTGGTCGGCCTCGCGGGCTTCGGCGAGCGCGGCGTGCACCAGCTCTCCGGCGGCCAGCGCCAGCGCGTGGCGCTGGCGCGCTCTATCGCCGTCGAGCCGAAGGTATTGCTGCTCGACGAGCCGCTGGGCGCCCTCGATCTGGCGCTGCGCCGACAGATGCAGGAGGAGCTGGTGCGCATCCAGAAGCGGCTCGGCACCACCTTCGTTCATGTGACGCACGACCAGGAAGAGGCCATGAGCATCGCCGACCGCATCGTCGTGATGAACAAGGGCCGCATCGAGGACATGGGGTCACCGTCGCGGGTGTATCTAAGTCCGGCCAGCCTGTTCACAGCCTCCTTCATGGGCGAGAGCAACATTCTGACGGGCGAGGTGGTCGAGGCCACATCCGGCGGCGCCTGCGTGAAGACGAGGGTCGGCATGCTGACGGTGCCGACCCCCGCCGGGATTGGCGAGTTGGTGACACTGTCGATCCGGCCCGAGCAACTGCTCATTGGCGGCGCCGGCGAGGGCTGCCTCGCGATCGGAAGAGGCCGCATCAGCGAGACGTCGTTCCAGGGCACTCACCTGCGCGCCCATGTCGCCATGGAAACCGGCGGCGACAATGAGTTGCTGCTGCGCGCGCCGGCGACGGAGCAATTGTCGATCGGCAGCGAAGTCGAATTGTCGGTGCGCTCCGCAGACCTGGTGATGCTGAAACGCTGAGGCTTCTCCGGCCTAGAAACCATGCTAGCAGCCGCATGGCCAGCGCAGGTTCTTGCCGGCGTTGACAATCTATAGTAGTATATCTAATTCCTTATGCAACCGTACAAACATTCAAATGTGTGGGGCGTGGAAGATGAAGTCGATATCACGGCAGCTCCTGATGGCTGCCTTCGCCATCGTGTTGTCCGCTTGCCAGCAACAATCGCGTATAGCGCCGATAGCCGAGGAGCCCGTTATCAAGGTCGTCGATCCGGCGACTGCCCACCCCGTCCAGTTCAGCCGTATCGTCATCGATCTCAAGCGCGGCGCTCAAATCGGGACGTTTCGTCAGGGCGTGGACTTTTGCACGGAGCGGGGCACGCTCGTCTATCACGGTGGCCGGATGAATTTCGATGATCGTGAGTTGTCCGGCGCCTTTCGCGATGAACTTGAGCGAGCGAACTACAAGGTCGTCGGTAATCCTGACGCACTATTCGATGACCCTTCGAGTTGGCAGGCCGAATTCCTGATCGCGGGCTTGGTCAAGCGCGTCGATGCCGACCTTTGCTACGCCTATAGCGAGCTTGAGAAGGTCACAAAAGCAAGCGGCGTTCTAATGATGGATGTCGATTGGCAGGTCTACAGCCGACTCGATCGCAGCGTTGTCTACTCGACTCACACCCAAGGTCGCGGCGAGATCAAAGACCCGAGCACGAGCGGCGAGACGGACGTGATTCTCGACGCCTTCGCGCAAGCGACCCGCAATCTTCTGGCGGACCGCCGATTCTACGAGATCGTCGGGGAGGGCGCTGCGCCGGCGCAGCAGTCGACCAGCGCGGGCGGAGCGCGTACGGATTTCGTCTCACGCCGGCTGTTCACACAGCCGATCACTGCGAACATGGAGGCGGTGCGGAACAGCGTCGTTGTTGTCTACGCCGGCGACGGTCACGGCTCCGGATTTGCAATCGATGATCTCGGCCACGTACTCACGAACGAGCATGTCGTGCGCATGGCCACGCGCGTTAGAGTGCGCTTCGAATCGGGCGACGAAGCGACTGCCACCGTGCTCGCGACCGACGCGCGTCGCGATGTCGCGCTTCTCAAGGTCGACCGTTCGGTTACCGGTGGATTGCCGATCCGCTTCGATCGGCCCGCCGTCGGCGATACGGTCTATGCCGTCGGCGCGCCGCTTGACCCGACCTACAGCGCGACAGTCAGCAAGGGCATCATCAGCGCGTTTCGTGACATCGAGGGCGAACCGTGGATCCAGAGCGACGTCAATGTCCAGCATGGCAGCAGCGGCGGGCCGCTGCTCGACGAGCGCGGCAACATACTGGGCATCACTTCGCGTGGCGAACCGAACGAGGCGGGCACGCCGAGCGGCGTCAATCTATTCGTCCCGATAGGGGATGCGTTGAAGCGGTTGGGACTCAACCCGACGGCCGGGACGTCCTGACAGCCGAGCCAGCGGCGCGCGATTTCTCCGCGATGTAAGCGTCGATCAGCATGACAAACCGCTCGCGCCCGAAGCTCGCGAAGTGGCCGCCATGGACCACGCGGACGGGGAGGGCGCGCAAGCGCTCCATGCTGCGGACATAGTCGTCGATCACGTCGTCGACCAACGGGCCGTCATAGATCGTGTCGCCGGAGAAGAATGTCCCGCTAGCCGCTTCCCACAGCCCGATGCCACCGGGCGAATGGCCGGGTAGATGGATGACCTGGAAATGCCGGTCGCCGAGATCGACGATGTCGCCGTCGCCGAGCAGGCGCGTGGCCGGCGCCGGGCTCACTTGGTAGGCGGCAGAGCGGTAGTCGCCCGGCGGAAGCATCGTGAACATGTCGTCTAGCGCATCGTCCTTCACATACACGTCGGCGTAGGTGGCACTGCGGGTCGGCTTGGCCATGATATCGGCCTCGGCCCGGTGCACGGCGCGCTCGGCGAATTCGTGATGGGCGCCGATATGATCGAAATGGGTATGGCTGGCGACGGCCAGAACCGGTCGCCCGGACAGCAGGCCGACCTGTTGCCGCAGGCTCACGACACCCATGCCGGAATCGACCAACAAGTCACGGTCGCGCCCGCGCGCATGCCAGATATTGCAGCGATAGTACGGCTTGATGTGGGGTTCCCAGATATGGGTCACGCCGTCGTCGAGCGTGCGCGTTTCGTACCAAGCTTCAGCGGTCGCAATCTGCATCCGTAGGTTTCCGTTTGTTACTGCGCCTGATGTCTCTCATATATCTTTGCCAATCAATCGGTTACAGACCCCGTTTGGAACCGCTCCATGGTAAATCAAAATTGACCTTCTGTGATCCCCATCACCTGCTTCTGCGGGCGGCGCACCTACGTATATCAGCAAGGTTGAACAATAGATCGGGGATTGGAGAAAGCTATGTTGGTCCGGAAAGTGGCAGCGGCGTCGGTCGAATTGCTGGTCATGGCAGTCGGCGCGGCGATTGCGGCGCCCTATGTGCTCATTCTCGTATCGCCTTTCATCCTGGGCCGCTAGGCCGAAGCAGATGAGCTGACGGCGTGAGTGTCGTTAGCAGGGCTCACGCGGGTCGTTAGGTTTCCTCGATTGACATAGGCATCGCGCCCGATACCGTGCCGTTCGGCAACAGGACGGGCGCGCGATGCTCACGCTCTACGACTATCTTCCTTCCGGTAATGGCTACAAAGTGCGTCTGCTGCTGTCGCAGCTGGGGCTTCCGTTTCGCCTGGTCGAGAAGGACATCCTCAAGGGCGAAACCCGCACGCCGGATTTCCTCGCCGTCAATCCGGACGGCCGCATCCCCGCCATCGTCTTCGAGGACGGCCGCCGCCTCGCGCAATCGGACGCCATATTGTTCTACCTCGCGGAGGGCACGCCCTTCCTGCCCGCCGATCGCTTCGAACGCGCCGAGGCGCTGCAATGGATGTTCTTCGAGCAGTACAGCCACGAGCCGCAGGTCGCCGTGGCGCGCTTCTGGATCCATTGCCTCGGCAAGCGCAAGGAATGGGCCGACCGCCTGCAGGAGAAATGGCAGAAGGGCTATCAGGCCCTCGACGTGATGGAGCGCCACCTCGACGGCCGCAAGTTCTTCGTCGGCGAGTGCTATTCGATCGCCGATATCGCGCTCTACGCCTACACCCATGTGGCGGAGGAGGGGGATTTCGACCTCGGCCGCTATCCGCGCATCCGCGCCTGGCTCGACCGTGTCGCCGACCAGCCGGGCCACGTCCTGATCACGCAGTCTGAATTCGGTTGAGCGCCGCCCACGGGCGAGACTTGTGAGTGGTCGTCGGCTATAAGGGCGACCGGCGTGGGGGCGGGGACGGCGCATCATGACGCGGGGCACGCAGGAGCTGTGGGCGACTTTCGCGGTCGCCTTCGTCGGCATCACCTGGGGATGTTGGTGGATTTTCCTGCGACTCATCGAGGCGCGCGGCATCTCGCCCGGCTGGACTCTGGCTACCGTTTATGGCGCCGCCGGCCTCATCCTCTTGCCGCTGTTCGCCTGGCGCTGGCGGCGTTGGCGAGCGCTGGCTTGGCCGGTCATCGTCGTCGGCGTCGCCTACGGCCTGCCGCTTGCCTTCTGGAGCCATGCCGTGATCCACGGCAATGTCGTTCGGGTTACCTTGCTCTTCTATATGACGCCGGTCTGGGGCACGCTTGTCGCGGTCGCGGCCTTCGGTGAGCGGCTGACTCCGCTGCGGCTGTTGGCGGTCATCTTTGGACTGGTCGGCGCCGCCGCTGTGTTGGGCTTCGAGCAGGGATTCCCGGTCCCGCGGACGACGCAGGAATGGATGGCGCTGCTGGCCGGCGCGCTGTTTGCCTTGGCTGCCGCAGCTTCACGGCGCTGGCCGGATGTCTCCGGTTACGACTCCAGCTTCGTGATGTTTCTCTGTGGCGCCGCTCTGGGGGTCGTGTTCGCGGGCCTGTTCGGGGCCGAAACGATGCCGGCGCCGGCGGCGGTCTTCTCGGCACTGCCGGTGGTCGCGTTCCTGGGCATCGTGTTCGCCATTCCCTCCCAATTCGCGCTGTGCTGGGCGGCGGCGCGGCTCGACCCCGGCCGCGTGTCGACCCTCATCATGTTCGATGTTCTCGCGACGACGGTGAGCGCGCGCCTGCTGACCGATGAACCTTTCGGCTGGCACGAGCTGACCGGCTGCCTCGCGATACTGGCCGCGGGCATCACGAGCGGATTCGATCAAATGCGCCAAAGCCGCCGGGCGTTGGCAGAACAGCCGGCAACGCTCCGGTAGGGGACCGGCCGCGCCGGCGCCTAAGCCGGAAAGCGCTTCGGCAGTCTTGATCCACCGTGCCCGCGGCGACATAAAGGGGGCGGAGATTCCGGCGCTGCAATCGTTTGGCCGACGAGAGGGAGGATTGCGAATGCGGGCATTTCTAAGGACAGCCCTCGGGCTCTTCGTCGTCACGGCCTTGCTTGTTGGCGCCCTGGC
The DNA here is from genome assembly GCA_041482855.1 of Dongiaceae bacterium. Taxonomy (GTDB): domain Bacteria; phylum Pseudomonadota; class Alphaproteobacteria; order Dongiales; family Dongiaceae; genus JBGPEQ01. The sequence goes on from JBGPEQ010000033.1 coordinate 6,124, forward strand.
GTCGTCCGCCCCGGCGGAGGCGGCAGCAAAGAAATCGTTTCGCATCGCCTGGTCGATCTATGTCGGCTGGATGCCGTGGGCCTATGCGGCCGAGACCGGCATCATGAAGAAGTGGGCCGACAAGTACGGCATCGAGATCGAACTCGTCCAGGTCAAGGACTACATCGACTCGATCAACCAGTACGCCGCCGGCGCTCTCGATGGCTGCGCCATGACCAACATGGACGCGCTGACGATTCCGGCCGCCAGGGGCGTCGATACTTCCGCCGTCATCATCGGTGACTTTTCGAATGGCAATGATGGCATCGTTCTCAAGAACGGGCCGAGCCTTGCGGACATCAAGGGCCGCCGCATAGGCTTGGTCGAGTTCTCCGTCTCGCACTACTTGCTGGCGCGCGCTCTGGAGGCTGCGGGACTTACCGAGAGCGACGTAACCATCGTCAACACCTCCGACGCCGATATCGTCGACACCTTCGCCGCGGCGCCGGACATGAATGCGGTCGCGACGTGGAATCCGCAGTTGGCCGCGGTGCTTAAAGTGCCGGGAGTAAATCTCGTCTTCGACAGCAGCATGATCCGCGGCGAGATCATCGATCTCATGGTCGTCAACACCTGGACGCTCCAGGACAACCCGGACCTCGGCAAGGCCTTGACTGGCGCCTGGTACGAAGTGATGGCAACGATGCAACGCAACGACGCGGTCGGCGCGGCCGCGCTCGACTTCATGGCGACGACGAGCGGTACGGACATTGCCGGCTACAAGGCGCAGATCGACGCCACGCGCCTGTTTTCCGACCCGCAGTCCGCCGTCGCTTTTGCAAAAAGCGCGGACCTGCCGACCACCATGGACCGGGTGCGCAAGTTCTCCTTCGCCCATGGCCTGTTGGGTAACGGCGCCGCTTCGGCCGATGCCGTGGGCATCCAGGTTCCTGGCGGCCAGATCCTCGGCGATCCCGACAACGTGAAGCTTCGCTTCGACACCGAGTACATGGCGCTTGCCGCCGACGGCAAACTATGAGGCGCGGCATTCCCCCGACCGCCGCTATCTGGTAGCCTCTGCGCGCGCATTCTCAGGAGGAATCATGTCGGTCTCAGCGCCCACGGTCGTCGCCAAGCGCCAAGCAGAGATCTCCCGTGAGGAACGGGATGCCCGCATTCAGCTGGCGGCCTGCTATCGCATTTTCGACATGCTCGGCTGGACCGAGATGATCTTCAACCACATCACCCTGCGCGTGCCCGGCCCGCAGCGGCATTTCCTGATCAATCCGTTCGGCCTGTGGTACCGCGAGGTGACCGCGTCGAACCTGGTCAAGATCGACCTCGACGGCAATCTGATCGGCCCGAGCGAATGGTCGGTCAACCGTGCCGGGTTCGTCATCCACTCGGCGATCCACGCGGCGCGCGAGGATGCGCACTGCATCATGCACACGCACACGACGGCTGGCATGGCGATCGCCTGCCAGCGCGACGGGCTGGCCTCGGACAACTTCTACTCCGCCCTGATGCATGGTCATGTCGCCTACCACGACTTCGAGGGCGTCACCGTGCGCGACGACGAGAAGCCGCGCCTCGTTCGGTCCCTCGGCGACAAGAGCTATCTGATCCTGCGCAGCCACGGCCTGCTGGTCTGCGGCCGGACCGTGCCGGAGGCGTTCCTGCGGATGTGGACCATCGAGCGCGCCTGTCAGGTCCAACAGGCCGCCCAGGCGACCGGCCGACCGCTGATCGAGCTGCCCGCCGACGTACTCGATCGCACCTCGAAAATGCCACGCCGACTCGAGCCGGGCGATCCAACCGATCGCAAGCTGTTCACTGCGCTCCTGCGCCGTGTCGACGCTATCGATCAGAGCTACAGGACTTGATGGCCGCTATTGCGGCCTGCCCTGTCCCAGCTAGCGCGCTGCCGCGCTACTCGCTGCCCGCACCCAGGAGCTGACGCCGCGCCTGGTGCAGGTGGTTGGTGATGATGGCCACGGCGCCCTCGACATCGCGGCTGCGGATCGCCTCGTACAGGCTGCGGTGCTGATGGTTGTAGTCGGCGATGCGTTCGGCGGTCAGCACCTTGTCCTTCATCGCGTTCCACTGCTTGTGCGCGCGCACCTCGTTGATCTGGCGATAGAGGGCCACCAGCAGGGGATTGCGGGTGCATTCGGCGATCGCCAGATGGAATCCCTCGTCCCACCGGGTGAAGCCTTCGATGTCGGTGCAGGAGGAGGCCAGTCGATCGATCTGCTCCGTCAGCCGATCCACGTCGCGGGCGGTCGCGTTGAGCACGGCCAGGCGGGTCATATAAGGCTCGAGGGCCAGGCGCACCTCGACCAGCTCGAGCGGGCTGGTCAACTCCGTGACGTCGTCGTCCTTGGCGGCGCCGCGATAGTTGACGAAGGTGCCTGCGCCGACTCGGCGGGTGACCAACCGTTCCTGCTCCAGCTGATCGAGCGCCATGCGCACCGTGGTGCGCGACGTCCCGAAGGCTTCGGCCAGTTGGCGCTCGGCAGGCAGCTTCTCGCCATGGGTATAGGCGGCATCATGGATGGCCTTGCGCAGCTGCCCGGTGATCCAGGACGAGCCGCGCACGGGATCGCTGACGATGCGCAGCTGCGGGGCGCTGTTTTCGAGCCCCGCCGCGAGCGCCAACCCCGGCAGACCGCGGGTCGAACCGCCCTTGGCACCAATTTTAGCCATTTCTGTGCCTTTGCAAAAATTGGTTTGAAAACGGCTCGCCTTATGATCAGAATGTTTGGCGGTCGCGTCAAGCCAAAGTTCCGGTTTTCGCGAGATCCGGCCGCGCGGCAATGACCACGCTCTGAGGGTTCCCTTCATGGCTTTTCCTACCCGTGCGAAGTACCTCGTCATCGGCGCCGGCATTCACGGCTTGAGTTCGGCCTGGCACCTGGCCGAGAACCTGCGCAAGAGCGGCAAGGGCAGCGGCAAGGATATCGTGGTGCTCGATAAGACGGGCATCGCCGCCGGCGCCTCCGGGATCGCCTGCGGCGTCATCAGGAACAACTACTTCCAGCCGGCCATGCGCCGGCTGATGCAGCACAGCGTCTCCGTGTGGGACAGCGACCCCCAGGCCTTCAGCTACCACCCGGTCGGCTATATGCAGATCAGCCCCGAGTTGATGCATAAGGACGTGGCATCGATCTACGAGCAGCAGCAGGCCATTGGTTACGAGTCGGTGTTCGTCGAGGGTGAGGCCGATTGCACGAAGTACATGAAGGGGATGTTCGACGATTGGCATGCCAAGGGCATCACCTCGGTCCTGCACGAGAAGAAGGGCGGCTATGCCAACAACCGCGCCTCGATCTACGGCCTCGCCAAGAAGGCGGAGAACGAGGATGTGCGTATCATGACCGGCGTCAAGGTCACCGGCTTCAAGCGCGACAATAGCGGCGCGGTGAAGACGGTCGTAACCGACCAGGGTAGCATCGATTGCGACTACGTCATCGTCGGCGTCGGCCCGTGGGTCAAGCATATCTGGGACATGCTGGAGCTGCCGAAGGCCATCCGCATCGCGGGCCGCGACGGCAAGGTGCACGATAACGTGCCGATGTGGGTCTATTGGAGCCTGCAGGAGGGGACGCTCGGCGTCGATCCCAAGCTGCAGCGCACCAACGACGGCAAGATGCCGCCGGTGATCCATGTCGATACCGACGCCCCGCTGCTCTCGGACGTCGACGGCTCCGTCATCACCGACAAGCTGTGGGGCATCTACTACAAGCCCGATTTCAACTTCGGCGGCGTGCAGGGCGGCGCCATGCCCTACAAGATCCAGACCCCGGTCGACGAGGTCGCCGTCGATCCCTACGGCCCGGACTCGCCCGATTTCATCGTCGGCGACGAGTTCGCGCATATGTGGGTGTCGGCGCTCGCCTTCTGCCAGAAGCGCTTCCACGGGCAGATGCCGAAATACAAGAAGGAGCCATCCGGGGGCATCGGCTGCTTCACGGCCGACAGCTTCCCCGTGTTCGACAGGTTCTGCGACAATGCCTACTTCATCGCCGACTCCAACCACGGCTACAAGATGATCGGCGTCGGCAAGCTGGTGGCCGACGATATCATGGGCAAGGAAAGCGACCTGCTGCGGCCGTTCCGCTTCTCGCGCTTTGCCGAGGGCAAGCTGCACCCGCAGTCCAACAGCCCGTTCCCGTGGAGTTGAGCGCGACAGCAGAGGGCTTGACGCGATCCCGCAAACCAGGGAATCCATCGACGATCCGTCGGCTGGCCGGGGCGAGTAAATTGGTATCAAATTGGTCAAGACCCGGCTGCCGACCAGTCGCAACCCGCGCCATCAGGCGCAACGAACAACCAACCTCAAAAGAGCAGGGGGCAATTCCATGACCGACCTCGAGGCCCACGTAAATCAGAAAGGCCGCAAGGAACTCGTCAAACAGGTGCGCGCCAAGATCAAAGAGCTTGGCATCGCCTACATCTACTATCAGTTCGTGTCGGTGACGGGCCGCATCGTCGGCAAGGGCATCCCGGCCGATCACTGGGAGCAGAACGCCGAGCGCGGCTTCCAGCTGGTCTACGGCTCGACCGCCAACCTGTTCGTCGATCGCCACAAGAACTACATCGGCTACGGCCCCGAGGCCTCCGAACTGGTCGGCATCCCCGACCCCGAGACCTTCTGCCAGCTGCCCTGGGACAAGCGCGTCGCCCGCGTCTTCTGCACCTGCTTCCGCAACCGCGAGGAGAGGGTCAACCCCGGCGGCCACCTGACGTCCGACTGCCGCGGCAACCTCCGCATCATCCACGAGGAGTTCCAGAAGAAGCACAAGGGCCTGCACTTACGCCATGGCTGCGAGCCCGAGATGATGTGGCTGAAGAAGGGCGCCGATGGATTGCCGGATGGCGGCTTCTCCAAGCCCAACTGCTATCACATCGACCAGTTCGAATCCCTGCGCCCGGTGTTCCTGAAGGTGATCGAGTACGCCCGCGCCATGGGCCTGGACATGATCCAGGGCGATCACGAGGACGCGCCCGGCCAGCTCGAACTCAACTTCATGTTCGACGACGCGCTGCACACGGCCGACCGCCTGACGACCTATCGCCAGATCTGCGCCCAGGTGGCGCGCGAGTTCAACCTGATCGCCTGTTTCATGGCGAAACCGTTCATGGGCGTGTCGGCCAACGGCTGCCACCACAACCTGTCGCTGTGGCACGGCGGCGAGGACAAGCTCAACAACCTCGGCCACGAGAAATCGCTGCCGGGCCTGGACGACGTCTTCACCTATCGCAAGGGCGGCGAGAACACGTTCATGCCGCTGAAGGGCGAAACCAAGCCGGGCCCGATCGGCCTCAACTGCATCGGCGGCGTCGTCAAGCATGTCGGCGCGCTGACGGCGTTCGGCTCCTCGACCGTCAATTCGTATCGCCGACTGTGGGATACCGGGTTCTGGGCGCCGGTCTATGCCGACTGGGGTTACCAGAACCGGACTTGCGCGCTGCGCATCTCGGCGCCGGGCCGCTTCGAGTACCGCTCGGTCGATTCGACGGTGAACCCTTACCTGATGGCTGGAGGCCTGCTGAAGGCGTTCGATGATGGCATCGTCAGCAAGCTCGATCCGGGCGAGCCGGAGGAGCGCAACATTTATCAGGCGATGGCCGCCGGCAAGAAGGTGAAGAAGCTGCCGATGTCGCTGGGCGAGGCGCTCGACGCGCTCGAGAAGGACGAAGTGGTGAAGTCCTGCCTGCCCGACGAGATGTATCGGGTCTTCATGCACTACAAGCGCGACGAGTGGGAAAAGTTCATGTCCACCGTCACGCATTGGGATCTTCAGCAGTATTGGGACTATTTGCCGTAAGCGATCGCGGGGGCGACCTCAGCGCAATCGGCCGAAGGCCGATTGTCGCGATGCGGTCTCCCTCGCCACCGACGCGCCATTGAAAGGAGCACGCCCATGTGCGGCATTGCAGGACTGATCCATCGCGGCAAGACCGGCGACATCGGCCAGGAGATGACGGCGATGTTGTGCTCGCTGAAGCATCGCGGTCCCGATTCGACCGGCTTCGCCCTCTACGGAAAACCGAAGGGTGACGAGCTGGTGCTGCGCTTCAAGGTCGCCGAGCAGGACGATATGAAGAAAGGCTTCGACATCCATCACCAGGTGAAGGAGCGCCGCGTCGAAGTCGATCGCCGCCTGAAGGAGCTGGGCGCCGAGATCGTCAAGGAAGAGGAGGCGACGGAATATGCATTCCGTTATCGCATCAAGTTCGGCGGCGATCGTCGCAAGCTGGCCGACTACATCGAAGACGTGGAAGGCGCGGAGATCCTCTCGATCGGCCACGGCCTCGAGCTGATCAAGGACCTGGGCGATGCCACCCGGGTATCGGCGCAGTACCATCTGCCTGGCTTCATCGGCACCCACGCCATCGGCCACACCCGCATGGCCACGGAGTCCGACGTCGACATCCGTTCCGCCCACCCCTACTGGGCCTATCCCTTCGCCGATGTGTCGGTCGTGCATAACGGTCAGCTCACGAACTACTGGAAGGGGCGGCGCGCGCTCGAGCATCGCGGCCACCGCTTCATGTCGAACTGCGATTCCGAGCTGATCGCGGTCTACCTCGCCGACAAGATGCAGGGGGGTGCCCAGCTCAAGGATGCCATGAAGGACTCGATCGAGGATCTCGACGGCGTCTTCACCTATGTGGTGGCGACGGCCGACAGCCTCGGCATGGCCAAGGACACCATGGCGGCCAAGCCGATGGTCCTCTACGAAAGCGATGACTTCATCGCGCTCGCCTCCGAGGAGGTCGCCATCCGCAGCATATTTCCGCACGAAATCGATACCTTCGATCCCTACGAAGGCGAAGTCCGCGTCTGGAAGGCCTGAGAATCATGGCATTGAAACCGAAATCCTTCGACTTGGGGATGCACACGGAGAAGCTGACCGGGCGCACCCAGCAGCGTTTCTTCACACCGGACGAGGAAGAGAATTTCCTCTACCCCACCGCCTTCGACGTCGATTTCAACAAGCGCGCGGAGTTCGACGCGGAGAAGCTGTCGGCGACCGAGATCAACCTGAAGCTGCGCGAGCTCATGAGCCAGGGCCATGGCAGCATCGTCATCCACAACCCCGGCGCCAAGCACGGCATCGCCGTCGGCATCCTCAATCGCCTCAATCTGCGCATCAAAGGCAGTCTCGGCTATTTCGGCTGCGGCCTCGTCGACGGCCCCAATATTGTGATCGAGGGCCGCGTCGGCTGGTCTTGCGCGGAGAACATGCTGGCGGGCACGGTGATCATCGAGAAGAACGCCGGTTCCACCTTCGGCGCCGCCATCCGCGGCGGCGACCTCGTCTGCAAGGGCGATGTCGGCGCCCGCGTGGGCATCGATCAGAAGGGCGGCACGATTCTCGTGGGCGGCCGCGCCGGCGCCTTCTGCGGCTTCATGATGCAGCGCGGCCGCATGGTCATCCTCGGCGACGCCGGCAAGAACCTCGGCGACTCCATGTATGACGGCACCATCTATGTCGGCGGCAAGATCGACAGTCTCGGCGTCGACGCCGTCGAGGGCGAGATGACCGACCTCGACTGCCAGTGGCTGGAACGCAAATTGAAGATGTACGGCCTCGCGGCGCCGAAGGGCGTCAAGAACATGACGAAGATCGTCGCCGGCAAGCAGCTCTGGAACTACGACAACCTGGAACCGGAAGAGAAGAAGCTGGTGCTCTGACGGTGATCCTGAATTCGCTCAGCACTCTCCGATGTCACCCCCGCGAAAGCGGGGGTCCAGGGCAAGCGACGGAGATGTCGCTCTGGATTCCCGCTTTCGCGGGAATGACAAGGTGAGTGGGGCATACACGAGAATTGCCGCTTAGGCGCCTACGGAAGGAATTTCGCGATGGCAAGAGAACGCAGAGTCGCTCCGAAGGAACAGCCGACCATCAAGAAGTCGGCGCGCAACCGGAGCCTGCTCGGGCAGAGCCGGATCTTCACGCCCGAGGTCATGGACGACATCCACATCAAGGCCGAGCTCGGCCGCTACCGCATGCGCGGCTTCTCGCTGTTCAAGAAGATCCCGCATTGGGATGACCTCACGTTCCTTCCGGGTACGCTGACGCGCTTCGTCATCGAGGGCTACCGCGAGAAGTGCGAGACGCAGACGGTCATTGGCCCCAAGGCCAAGCGGCCGCTCGTGCTGGACATTCCCATTTACATCAC
>JBGPEQ010000034.1:0-14193 GCA_041482855.1 Dongiaceae bacterium
ATGCGCGGACGGGCGCAGAAACCCCCGCTGACGATCGCCGAGGCCCTGGACCATGCCGGCAGGGTCAACGGCGCGCCCGTCGTCATCGCGGACACCGCCGACAATGCCGGCGGCGGCGCTCCCAGCGACTCCACCTTCGTGCTGCAGGCGGTGCTGGAACGGGGCTTGCAGGAGGTTGCGATCGGGCCGCTGTGGGACCCGATCGCCGCCGCCGCCGCCATGGACGCCGGCGAAGGCGCCACCCTCGACCTGCGCATCGGCGGCAAGATGGGACCGACTTCCGGACAGCCGCTCGACCTGCGGGTCAAGGTCGGGCGCATCTGCCGCAACGCGATGCAGTCCTACGGCCCGTCGCACGAACCGCTGGGCGACTGCGTCGTCGTGTCCGTCGACGGCGTTGCCATCGTGCTGAACACGCTGCGCACCCAGGCCTTCGGGCCGGAGTTGTTCACCAACGTCGGCATCGATCCGCGGTCATGCCGGATCATCGTGGTGAAATCGACCCAGCATTTCCACGCCGGCTTCGGCCCGCTCGCCGCCGAGGTGCTGTATATCGGCGGCCCCGGCACGCTCGAACGCGACCTCACACGCCTGCCGTTCCGCAAGATCCGCCGGCCGAAATGGCCGTTCGACGCGCTGTAGAGGCGCGCCCGTGTGGGTGCGCGGGCGGCCACGTCGCGACAATCGGCCTTCGGCCGATTGCGCTCAGGGCCGCCCCAACATGGTCTGCTTACCGCTTCCTCACGAACAGGAAGTCGCCGCCGTCGTGGCCGGCCAGGCGGATGTTGCCGTAGCCGGGTTCCTGCTCGGCGTTAAGCCGGACCTGGTCGTAGACCTGATGGTAGATGCCTTCGCCGTCGATGACGCCGGTGTTGGCCTGCAAGGCATCGAGGAACGCCTTCGCGAACACCGAATGGCCCCCGCCGCCATTGTCGAGCACGGGCTCGAGGCCGCCGGACGTGAGCACCGTGCGGGCCCGCCGCTTGACGATGTCCTCGTAGTAGTTCGAGCTGCCGGAGCCGATGGCCAGGCCGCGCGTGAGCGAGCCGGAGTAGCAGCTGTCGGCCACCACCAGGACGTGCTTGGCCTGCATCGCCTTCAGCGCGTCCGTGATGTCGGCATTCGAGATCCAGTGCGACTGGTTGTCGGCGACGGCGTCGACGGGCAGCCAGTAGCCGCGCTCGGCCCCATCGTCGTACCAGCCGTGGCCGGCATAGTAGATGAGCAGATTGTCCTGCGGCGTCAGCTTGCGGCGCAGCGCGTCCAAAGCGCCGACGACCTGCTCCTCGCTGGCGTCGGTCAGCAGCGAGACGGTGAAGCCGTAGTCCCGCTCGAGCGTCGCCGCCACGGCCTTGGCGTCCTCGACGGCCGTGTTGAGCTTCGGGAGTTTCTTGTAGTTGTTGTTGCCGATGACGACGGCGTAGTAGTGGCCATAGTCGAGCGCCGCCAGTTCCGGCGAAATCGCCGGGGCAGCCGGCGCCTGGGCCTGGGTCTGTGTTTGAGTCTGAGCCTGCTGCGGCGCGGCCGGCGTTTCCGCTGGCGTGGTGCCGGTGTTGGCGACCGACGACTGTGTCCCTAATTGGCTCATCACGACATAGCCGATCGGCTTGCCGGCGCGCGCCACCAGATACCAATCCTCGCGCGGCAGGCGGCCGAGCACGTCGATGCGATCGCCGACATCGAGGGTTTCCACCAGGTCGGCCGTCACCTTCGGCTGGGTGCGCACCTTGGCCGGCTTGACCGCGACGAACGACTCGTCGATCGGCTGGAGCGAGGCGAGGACGGTGCTGAAGTCAGCGGCCGGTGTCTGCGCCGGAGCGGTCGGCTGCTGCGTCTCGGCGGTCGCCGCCGTCGTCGAGCTCGTCGGCTGCGCGGGCGCCGCGGTCGTGGTTTCCGGCGTCGTGGCGGCGGTCGTTTGCTGGGGCGCCGGCTGGGTCTGCTCGGTGGGCGTCCTGTGGGTCAGCTGCGCCGCGGATTGATGCTGGCCGGTGAAATCGACGTTCGCGTTTTGCTGGGCGGCCTGCTCGGCCGCCTGCTGGTCGGCTGCCTGCTGTTCCGCTAGCTGAGTCTCGCGCACGCTCGCCTTGTCGGCCAGCAAAGCGAGAGTCGGATCCGTCAGGTAGCCCGTGGCCTCCAGCTTGCTGGCGCGCTGGAATGACTTGATCGCCTTGCGGGTGCCCGGGCCAAAATCGCCATCGGCAATCGACTTGTAGAATCCGAGCACGCTCAGCTGATGCTGGACCGCCACTCGCTGGCTGTTCGTCAACGCCGGTTCCTCCGGCGCGGGCGGCGGTACGACGGCCGTCTGGGTCTCGGCCGGCGGGCTGGCGGGCGCCGTGGCCGGAGCCGCGGGCGTCGCGGGTTGGGTGGGCACGGTCGGCGCAGCCGCAATGGCGGTGGCCGGCCGCTTGACCGTGATCGAGCCGCGCGCCGGGGTTCCCTGGAAGGGATAGGCCACGATCCCCTGCTTGACCGTGCCGTCGGCCGAAAACGTGCCGTCGGCCGAAAACGGCTTGTAGCGCTGCCAGGACGCCGAGCCCGGAATGATCAATTCGCCGTACACGTGGACATGGTCGCCGGCGATCGAGCCGGTCATGTGGATGCGCGTGCTGCCGCTGGTGACGAACATCTCGAAGCTGCCGCCCTCCGGCGCGATCTGGCCGGTGAAGACCTTCTCGCCGAAGAGGCTGCTGCTCAGCCGGATCTCGAACGGATAGCTGTCATCGGCCGCCGACGGACCGGCGCCAACGAGCAGCAGCAGAGCCGCGAAGAACCCGAGCCGGATGGCGCGATAGGCTGACATGACGCCTCACAAACCTGCAACAGCAATAACCGCCCGCAACGGTACGGTCGTCAACTACATGATAAGGGGTCGGACCGGGGCAATTCAATCGAGCGGTCCGACCCGATCTGGACCTCCTGTGACGCCGGTCACAGCAAAACGCTCAGAAAACGAAGGCCAGGGCGGCGCTGTTCTGCTGGATATCGTTAAAGCCGGTGGAAAGCTGAATCGAGGTCATGCCGCCCATGGCGCCGGAAACCTCGCCGAGGGAGATGTCGCCGGTCGTCAAGGCGCCGGCCAGGCGGGCCGAGGATTGGGAGATCGACGCCTGCAGGGAGCTGGTCGCGGTCAGGTCCAGGGACTGAGCGCTGGCCTCCGTGACCGCCCCCAGCTGCAGGGCCGCAGCCGCGCCGCCGGTCGTCATGGCCAGGATGGCGTCGTCGAGCGGCGCCAGTCCGGCCGCGGACGACGACAGATCGTCGCTCGCCTGGGCCGGCGCGCCGAACGCCCCTACCGAGATTGCCACCGCCGCCGCCAGCCACCGCATCCGCCCGCTCCTTCGCCAGAATTCGCGGCGGCATTGTCTCCAATCATGGTAAAGGTCCGGTAAAGCCAGGGTGACCGGAGGGGGCGGACAGACGATGGCCGATAGCAGCGTGACACCAGCGCGGGCGACCGTGCAGGTCGACAACGAGCGGGTGAAGGTGACGGAGTGGCGCTTCGCGCCGGGAGCCGAAACCGGCTGGCATCGCCACGCCTACGACTACGTGGTCGTGCCCATGACGACCGGGAAGCTGAAGCTGTTCGACGGCAAGCAGAACAGCTTTGCCGAATTGACCGCCGGCCGGTCATACTACCGCCCCATTGGCGTCGAGCATAATGTCATCAACGCCAACGACTACGAGTTCACGTTCGTCGAGGTGGAGTTCAAGACGCCACGTTGAGCGCGGTGCTGAGTCTACCCTCGATTGTCATGCCCGCGCCCCCGGGTCCGGCCCTTCGGCCGGCTCGAGGACAAGCCCGACGCGGGCATCCATCTTGCCGCGTCACAATGGATCGCCGGGTCAAGCCCGGCGATGACAGATTGCTATTGGATAGCCTAAGAAGACAGCAGATCGAGCATTGAGATAGATGGCCGAGCGACGCAAAAAGAAACCAGGACTGCCGACGAAGGAGCAGATCCTCGACTTCATCCGCGCGAGCCCGACGCCGGTGGGCAAGCGGGAGATCGCGCGCGCCTTCGGCATTTCCGGCGGCGACCGCATCGCGCTGAAGGCGATGCTGAAGGAGATCGCCGAAGAGGGCGCGGTCGAGCGCGGGCGCGGCCGCCGGCTGTCGCGCCCCGCGGCCCTGCCGGAGACGGCGGTGGTGGAGATCACGGGCGTCGACATCGACGGCGAGGTGATGGCGCGCCCGCTCCACTGGCGCGACGACACGCCGCCGCCGAAGATCCTGATGGCGCCGGAGCGTCGTGGCGCGCCCGCCCTGGCGGCGGGCGATCGGGTGCTGGCGCGGCTGACGCGCAGCGGCGACGGACTCTACGAAGGCCGCACCATCCGCCAGCTGGCGGGCGTGCCGCAGCGCGTCATCGGCGTCTATGAATCTATTCCTGGTGTCGGCGGCCGGCTGGCGCCGACCGACCGGCGGGTGAAGACCGAGTACCGCATCGCCGCCAACGACGCCGGCGGCGCCCAGCCCGGCGAGCTCGTCCTGGCGGAGGTGCTGCACACCCACCGGCTGGGCGTGCTGCAGGCGCGCGTGGTCGAGCGTCTCGGCCGTTTCGGCGAGGCGCGCACGATCAGCCTGATCTCGATCCACGAGCACGATATCCCTACCGAGTTTCCGCGCGAGACGCTGGCGCTGGCCAAGGCCGCCGGCCCGGTCGCGCTCGGCGAGCGTACCGACCTGCGCGACGTGCCGCTCGTCACCATCGATCCCGAGGATGCGCGCGACCATGACGATGCGGTGTGGGCGGCGCCCGATGACGACCCCAAGAACCCCGGCGGCTTCCGCCTGCTGGTCGCCATCGCCGACGTCGCCCATTACGTGCGGGCGGGCGACGCCCTCGACCGCGAGGCCGAGAAGCGCGGCAACTCCGTCTATTTCCCCGACCGCGTCGTGCCGATGCTGCCGGAGGAGATCTCCAACAGCCTGTGCTCGCTGCGGCCCCAGGAGGAGCGGCCCTGCCTCGCCGTCGAGATGACCATCGACCGCGAGGGCAAGAAGCTGCGCCACCGCTTCATGCGCGCTCTGATGCGGTCGGCCGCGCGGCTGACCTATGGCCAGGTGCAGGCGGCGCGCGACGGGCGGCCGGACGACGCGACCGGGCCGCTGCTCGACGGCGTGCTGGCCCCGCTCTATGGCGGCTACCAGGCGCTGCTGGCGGCGCGCCTCAAGCGCGGCACGCTCGATCTCGACTTGCCGGAGCGACGGGTGACGCTGGTCGACGGCAAGATCGCGCGCATCGAGCCCAGAGTGCGGCTCGACAGCCACCGGCTGGTCGAGGAGTACATGATCGCCGCCAATGTGGCAGCGGCCGAGGCGCTGGAAGCCAAGCGCCTGCCTTGCATGTATCGCGTGCACGACGCGCCCGATCCCGCGAAGTTCGAGGCGCTGCGAGAATTCGTGGCGAGCCTCGGGCTTTCGCTGGCGCGCGGCCAAGTAATCCGACCCGCGGTCTTCGCGCACCTGCTCGAGCAGGCCCGGCGCACGCCCTATGCGGCGATGATCAACGAACTGGTCCTGCGCAGCCAGGCCCAGGCCGTCTACGGCCCGGAGAATCTGGGCCATTTCGGGCTGGCGCTGCGGCGCTACTGCCACTTCACCTCGCCGATCCGGCGCTATGCCGACCTGCTCGTGCATCGGGCACTGATCGCCGCCTACGGCTTCGGCGAGGACGGCCTGCGGCCGGAGGACGGCGCCGGCTTCGTCCGCCTCGGCCAGCACATCTCGGCGACCGAGCGGCGGGCGGCGACCGCCGAGCGCGACGCCGTCGATCGTTACGTCGCCGCCTTCCTGGCCGAGCGCGTGGGCGAGGTGTTCGTCGGCGGCATCACCGGGGTGACGCGCTTCGGCCTGTTCATCATGCTCAGGGAGTCCGGCGGCAGCGGCATCGTGCCGATCAGCAGCCTGCCCAGCGACTACTACGACCATGACGAGCACCGGCACAGCCTGATCGGCCGGCGCTGGGGCCGCGTCTACCGGCTGGGCGAGACGGTGGCCGTAAGGCTGGTGGAGGCCAGGCCGATCACCGGCGGCTTGACGTTGCAGCTGATCGAAGACGAGGCGGCGGCCGACGAGCGAGTCATGGCGGCCACGCCTGCCGTCGGCCGCCCCCGGCAGCGGGCCGCTGGGCGCTCGCAAGCGAAGCGCCCGCGACAGCAGCGGCGGTCGCGTCGCGGAGCCAATCGTTAACCATCTTTCAAGGACGTATACTGCACATTAACTTGTCACAGGCGGATGGTGGGCGGATTGCACAACTTCCGATGGACAAATACGGGGCGTAGCCCTATCTGCTGCTCAAGTCTTTCAACGAACGGATACGGTTTTGGCAATTTATCAGAGCGATGGGATGAGGCGGGCGCGGCGCCTGGGAGCGCTGTGGCTTGGCTTGGCTTTGGCCGCCTGCGCCGGCGGCGGACTTGGCGGCGGCGACGGGTATGATGCGCCGCGCGAGATGTTCGTCAGCGGCTATGAGAAGATCGAAGCGGTCTACATCAAGGAGGTGAACCTGGGCGACCTGGCGGTGGCCGGGTTGACGCAGGTCGCCAGCCTCGACCCCACGATTGCCGTGTCCCGCGAGTCCGACAAGGTCGAACTCAAGGTCGCCGGCAAGGACAAGGCGGGCTTCACATCGCCGGCCGAAGGCGATGCCGACGGCTGGGGCAACCTGACCGCCGACGTGCTGGTCGCGGCCCGCGCTGTTTCTCCGCAGTTGAGCGCCAAGCCCAACGAGGACGTCTATGACGCCTTCTTCACGGGCGCGCTGGCCAAGCTCGACGGCTTCTCCCGCTATTCCACCGCCGCCGAGGCGGCGGAGAACCGGGCGTCGCGCGAAGGCTTCGGCGGCATCGGCGTGCGCGTCGCCGTCGAGGACAAGGTCGTGCGCGTGATCTCCGTCATGCACTACACGCCAGCCGAGCACGTCGGACTCAAGTCCGACGACGTCATCACCGAGGTCGACGGCAGGCCGGTGGCCGGCCTCCAGCAGGACCAGGTCATCGACATGCTGCGTGGGCCGGACGACAGTCACGTCAAGGTGACGGTCGTGCGCGCCGGCGGCTCCCCCTTCGTCCTGGACATCACGCGCGCCCACATCGTGCCGGAGACCGTGACCTATGAGCGCAAGGGCAGCGTCGCCTATCTGCGCGTCTACGGCTTCAACCTGGATACCGCCGACAGCCTGCGCAAGGAAATGCTGCACGCGCAGCAGGACATCGGCACCGGCCTCAAGGGCTACATCATGGACCTGCGCGGGAATCCCGGCGGGTTGCTCGACCAGTCGGTCGAAGTGTCCGATCTCTTCATCGGCCATGGCCGCATCGTCTCGACCCACGGCCGCCATCCCGACAGCCATCAGTACTTCGAGGCCACGGCCGGCGATATCGCCGCCGGCCTGCCCGTCGTGGTGCTGGTGAACGGCGATTCGGCGTCGGCCGCCGAGATCGTCGCGGCGGCCATGCAGGACAGCGGCCGCGCCGTTGTCGTGGGCAGCAACTCCTACGGCAAGGGCACGGTGCAGACCGTGCTGCGCATGCCCAATGACGGCGAACTCACGCTGACCTGGGCGCGCTTCCACGCGCCGTCGGGCTACACCTTGAACCATCTGGGCGTCCTGCCCTCGGTGTGCACCACGACCGAGGACAGCAAGCAGCTGCTCGACGATATCCGCAGCGGACGGCTGAAGCCGGTCCCGACCGGCCAGCGCGACACCGTCGATCCCGAGGACACGCCGGCGCTTCAGAAGCTGCGCGCGATCTGCCCGGAGCGACGCGGCGAGGAGCCGATCGACGAGCAGGTGGCGATCGAACTGCTGAACCATCCGTCAGAGTACAAGCGCGCCGTGCATCTCGCCGACCTGCCGAGCGGACAGCCTGCAACCGGCCCCGCGGTGTCGCAGGCCCAGCCATAGGCCCGAAGGCCGGGAACCCGCGCTCCTTGGACGCGGCCGAACGTCGGTTCGCGCACCCGGTCGACGCCGCCGGGCTGGTTCTGATCCGTCGCGGCCCTGGCGGCCCGGAAGTGCTGCTCGGGCGCCGCCACCGGCGCGCCGGGTTTCTGCCCGATATCTACGTCGTTCCCGGCGGGCGGGTCGATCATGGCGATGGGACCGGCTCCGGGTTCGTCGAGGACCTTCACTCCAGCTTGATCGCCCAACTGAAGACGGGAAGCCGCGGCCGCTCGCCGCTCGCCTTCGCCCGTGCGGCCATCCGCGAGACCTATGAAGAGACCGGGCTGCTGCTGACCGCCGGCGGTAAGGCGCCGGCGACACCCGCCGCCGAGCCCGTGTGGCAAGCCTATGGCGCCCGCGCCTGCCGGCCGGGGTTCGACGCTCTCGATTTCGTCTGCCGCGCCATCACCCCGACTTATTCCAGGCGGCGTTACAACACGCGCTTCTTCCTGGCCGACGGCAACAGTACGACCGGCGATCTCGCCGGCGACGGCGAGCTGGAAGACCTGAACTGGTGGCCACTGGCCGAGCTGCCGCGCCTCGCCATCGTCGATGTGACCGAGTTCGTGCTGACCGAGGCCCTGAGGCGGTGGCAGCGAAAGGTTCCGATCGGGAGCGAGCCGGCCCGGCTGTTCTGCTATCGCGGCGATTGCGCGCGCTGGCGGACGATCGGCAGCGGCCCCTGGCGCCCGCCACCGGCACGGATATTTGGCGCGGCTTGACAGCCGGCGCCGGCCCTGTATCTTCGCCGCTCCGCGGATTCCAGGCAGCTGAACGAGGAGCGCCATGGCCAAGCAGGCGACCATCATGATCAAGCTCGTGAGCACAGCCGACACCGGTCATTTCTACGTGACCCGGAAGAACCCGCGCACCTCGACGGAGAAACTGGAACTCAAGAAATACGACCCGGTCGCGCGCAAGCACGTGCTGTACAAGGAGCACAAGATCAAGTAGTTCGCACTGTGCGTTGCGCCAGAATGCGAAAGGCCGCCTCATAGGCGGCCTTTGCGTTATCGGACTATCGCGACGCCTAGGAAGCGGCCGCCCGCGGCGGCTCGGCGTCAAAAGGGCTGGCGGCGAAACTCTCGAGCTTGGCGACCACGCGGTTGCGGCCGCTGCGCTTGGCTTCATACATCGCCTCGTCGGCGCGCTTGATGAGCTCGTCGGGCGTCTCGGTCGGACCGACATAGGACGCGACGCCCATGCTGATGGTGACGCTGAGCTGCCCGGCCGACCCGCTGATCGTCACGGGATCGCGGGCGACACGGTCGCGCAGGCGCTCGGCCACCATGACCGCGATATCGCCGGGCGTATCCGGCATGACGATGACGAACTCCTCGCCACCGTAGCGCGCCACCATGTCGAAGTTGCGCAGGTTGCCGTTGACGCGCTGCGCCACGCTGCGCAGCACTTCGTCGCCGGCGTCATGACCATAGCTGTCGTTCACGGCCTTGAAGTGATCGATGTCGAACAGCACCACCGACACCGGCTTGCCGGTCTCGCGCGCCCGCTCAACCGACTTCTCGATATGGTTGCCGAGATAGCGGCGGTTGTAGACGCCGGTCAGCGGATCGGTGAGCGCCAGCGACAGGCTGCGCTCGTAGTTGGCGCGCAGGCGGTCCTGATAGCGGCGCCGGCGGACCTGGGTACGCACGCGCGCGATCAGCTCGTTGCGGTCGATCGGCTTCACCAGATAATCGCTGGCGCCGATGTCCAGCCCCTTGATCAGGCGGGGCGTGTCGAACTCGTCGACGACGAGCAGGATGGGCACCTGGCGGGTCTCGTCCTGCGAACGCATCTGGGAGACGAGGCGGAGGCCGTCGTCATTGCCGACTTTGAGGCTGAGGATGATGAGGTCGAAGCGGCTCTGCTTGCTGAGCGCGAGCGCTTCGGCGGCCGAAGTTGCCACCGTCGTCTTGTGACCGTGACCCGCCAGCGTATCGCAGATCTTGGCGCTGGCCGCCGCGCTGCTTTCCGCCAGCAGCACCTGGCCGTTGTTGCCGTTGTCGTTCTCGGCGGCAGCCTCGCCGGACATCAGCTCGAATTGGCCGCAGGTCTCCTCGCGCAGGCGCCACTCGTCCATCATCATCTTCAGGCGGACGAGCGAGCGAACGCGGGCAAACAGCGCCAACTCATTGACGGGCTGGGTCAGGAAGTCGTCGGCACCGGCCTCCAGGCCGCGCACGCGATCCTTGGGCTCGGAAAGGGCCGTCACCATGACGACGGGTATGTGCAGGGTGCGCGGATTGGCCTTGATGCGCTGGCAGACCTCGAAGCCGTCCATGCCGGGCATCATGACGTCGAGCAGGACGATGTCCGGCGCATTGGCGGCGATGGCGTCGAGCGCTGCGGCCCCGCTGTCGGCCGTCATGACGTCGAAATACTCGGCCGAAAGCTTGGCTTCCAGCAGGCGGACATTTGCCGGAATATCGTCAACGACTAGGACGCGCGCAGACATCCCGCTACCAACCCACGACGCTCGAACGAATCCATTCTATGTTTGAGTCTAGCTCAAAAACTGCTGGACGGTCTTGAGGAAATTAGTCACCGAGATCGGCTTGGCGATATAGGCCTCGCAGCCGCCCTCGCGGATCTTCTCCTCGTCGCCTTTCATGGCAAAGGCCGTCACGGCGATGATCGGGATGGCCTTCAGCGCGTCGTCTTCCTTGATCCATTTCGTCACTTCCAGGCCGGAGACCTCCGGCAGCTGGATGTCCATAAGAATAAGGTCGGGCTTGTGCGCGCGGGCCAGCTTCAGGGCCTCCATGCCGTCGCGCGTCTGCAGAATGTTGTACCCGTGCGCTTCCAGCAGGTCATGGAACAGCTTCATGTTGAGTTCGTTGTCCTCGACGACCAGAATCGTCTTGGGATGTGCCGGTTGCGGCGTCGGGGCCGAATCCTCCTGCAGCCGCGGGCGAGCCGGTGCGGCGAGTACGCTATTTTGGGTCATTTTTCCTCACTTAGCCTCAGCAGTGGTATGGTCCCGAGAAACCGTGGCATAGCAGGCGGCCCGCAGGCCCTCTGCCCCTATTGCGACCCTTCGAGAATTACCAGTCTATCGTTAACAATTAGTTAGGATTTTAGGAATCGAGCCTGGCAGTGGCAGCAGGCAACCGGGATCAGGCCGGAACGAATCGGCACCGGTTGCGGCCGACCATCAGGAAGGAAATCAGCGGCGTGGCCCTGCTTTCGACCCTGTGCCGAGACTGCGGCGGCGTGAGCGAAGCCCTGGCCCGGCCGGCCCGCTGCCCGGCCTGCGGATCGCCCCGCCTGGTCGCCCATGCCGAGCTTACCGCCCTTGGCATCGCCCACATCGACTGCGACGCCTTCTACGCCAGCGTCGAGAAGCGCGACAACCCCAGCCTGCGCGACCAGCCGGTCATTATCGGCGGCGGCCACCGGGGGGTCGCAATGACCGCCTGTTACATCGCCCGCATCTACGGCATCCGCTCGGCCATGCCTATGTTCAAGGCGCGCCAGCTCTGCCCGCAGGCAGTCGTCGTGCCGCCCGACATGGGAAAGTACCAGGCCGTTGGGGAGCAGGTGCGCCGGCTGATGCTGGCGACCACGCCGCTGGTCGAGCCGCTGTCGATCGACGAGGCGTTCCTCGATCTCGCGGGGACCGAGCGGCTCCACCACAGCTGCCCGGCCCGGACCCTGGCCATGCTGGCCCTGCGGATCGAATCCGAAATCGGCGTCACCGTCTCCATCGGCTTGAGCTACAACAAGTTTCTGGCCAAGGTGGCATCCGATCTCGACAAGCCACGCGGCTTTGCCGTCATCGGCCGGGGCGAGGCCCAGACGTTCCTGGCGGCCAAGCCGGTCAGTCTTATCTGGGGAGTCGGCCGGGCCCTGGCCGAGCGAATGGCGCAGGACGGCATCGCCACCATCGGCCAGCTCCAGGCCGAGTCGGAGCGCGATCTGGTCCGACGCTATGGCGCCATCGGCCACCGCCTCGCCCGCTTCGCGCACGGCGAGGATGATCGCCGGGTCGAGCCGGACGCCCCGCTCAAGAGCGTCTCGGCCGAAACCACCTTCGACAGCGACCTCAGCGATGCCGGCGCCCTCGCCGATACTCTATGGCCGCTGTGCGAGCGGGTCGCCGCCAGGCTGCGCCACGGCGACATCGCTGCCCGCACGGTTGTTCTGAAGCTGAAGACGGCCGAGTTCAGAATCGTGACCCGGCGGCATCGCCTGCCGGCGCCGACTCAGCTGGCGGAAGTGCTCTATCGGGCGGCACTCCCGATGCTGACCGGCGAAGCCGACGGCCGCCGCTTTCGCCTCATCGGCGTCGGCGGGATCGACCTGGCGGACAGCAGGGACGCCGATCCGGTCGATCTGCTCGATCCCGAAGGGCGCCGCCTGGCGCAACTCGAACGCGTGGTCGAGGCGGTACGCGACCGCATGGGCCCGGACGCCATCCGCAAGGGCCGCGGCCTGACCGCGCGGCCCGCGCGCCGCGATGGCCAAGGCGGATCCCGCGACTAGGCAGGGTCTACTCGAAGATGTCACATTTGAGCTGTCACCCGCGAAAGCGCGCTGCATGGACGTTGTGCGTCCTTCGAGACGCGCCCTGCGGGCGCTCCTCAGGATGAGGTAGATTGTTGAGGGCATTAAGCAAGGTCCTCATCCTGAGGAGGCCGCGAAGCGGCCGTCTCGAAGGACGCACGATCGCAATCCAGCAACCACAGCGTTTGCGCTTGACTGCCTCCGGTCCGCGAACATATAATGAACAATATTATGGGATGGGGTCGTGCGCCCGGCGGGCGCCGGCCCCTTTTTCTTTTCCCATCCCGCACCCCCAGCATCGGAGCTTCTCATGGACGACACCGCCCACGCGGCGGCCGCCGCTGCGGCCGCGCCCGCGATCGACGACCCGCTCGCCGACAGCGATCCCAACACGGCCTACCTCGCCGCCCTCGCCGGCGCCCTCGACCTGGCCGACGAGGCCCGCGTTGCCGAGCTCGCCCGCGCCATCGCCAATCCCAAGCGTGAGGATCTCGTCAGCGCGCTCCTGTGCCACGAGCTGGCATCATGCCATCGCCTGACGATGCGCTTCGGCGCCATGGCCGACCACTATCTGAGCCACACCTCGCCCACCGTCGACGCCGAGCGCCGCCAGGTCGGCCGCGACGCCATCGGCTTTGCCGCCATCGCCGCCCGCCTGATGGCGCGCTACCGCCAGGGCGCCCTCGCGCTGCCCAAGCTGCGTACCGATGTCGAAGCCGTGCAGAAGCGGATCGTCGTCGACTGGGGCGCCGACGACGGCCCCCTCGACGACGACGGCGGCGACCAGGGGCCCGCCGGCGGCAGCTTCACGGGCGGTCCGCCGAGCAGTCCTCCGGCCGGCACGTCAGGCTCCGCCGCCGCTTCGGCGCGCAAGCGCGGTCGCCTCAAGAACGGCAATCCCTCAGGTGACTTTCTGGCGGCGCTGCGCTGCGGCGCGAAGACGCGGGCCGGCTGTGCCTGCCGACAGCCGGCGATGACGAACGGCCGCTGCCGCCTGCACGGCGGCAAGAGCACAGGCGCCCGCACCGCCGAAGGACAGCGCCGCGCCCGCACCGCCCGCCTCGTCCACGGCCGCCGCACCGCCGCCGTCATCGGCCTGCGCTCCGCGGCCGCCGCCGTCAATCGTCGCTTGGCCTGGATGGCCGAACTCGCCCGCGCCTGCGCGCCGGAGCATGCTCCAACTCCCGGCTCAACTCACGCTTCGGCGCGCAGGCGCGAACTCTCCGCTGGGCATGGGGTGGATCGCTCGGATTCACGCTCCCCGCTGGACGATGCTGCCGCACTGTCTCCGAAGCCCACCACCGGCCGCGTACCTGAGCGGAGTCGGGACATCCGAAAGGATTCACCGCAGAGACGCCGAGAAGGAAGGGGAACGCAGATGAACGCAGATCAGCAGGGATGAACACAGACAGCTTGATTGCGCGCCGAAGGCGCGCAGGAATCCTTATCCGCGTTCATCTGCGGCTAAATCTTCTTCTCTGCGCCTCTGCGTCTCTGCGGTTGATCTCACTTCAGCGCATCGTCGCCCAATCCTTCAGTTTGCGCATGAAGCCGATGCAGGCCTCGACCTGGTCGAGGGCGATGAACTCGGTGGGCTGGTGGGCCTGCTCGATGCTGCCGGGGCCGCAGATCACGGCGGGGATGCCGGAGTCCTGAAAATGGCTGGCCTCGGTGCCGAAGGAGACGGCGCCGGCGATGTTGGCGCCGGTCAGCAGCCGCACCAGCGCCTCGG
>JBGPEQ010000035.1:0-13934 GCA_041482855.1 Dongiaceae bacterium
AGTTGGGCTCCCCGGTTATGATCGTGAAGGTCTCGGCCGGCGCTTCGCCCTTGTCCCATCGCTCCCATAGACCGGCGAAGGCGAAGGGGGCGCCGTCGCGCATGCCGATGGGCGTCTTCTCAGACCGCACCAGTATGGAGCGCATCCTCTTTGCCGTGTTCATCCATGAGAACTACAAGCAGAAAGTCAGAACCCCCTTCCTGCTGACACAAACCTTTTGACGCTACCCGCCCGCCGGGGCGGGCGGGACAAAGCAAAACCGCCATCGGCGGCGCCGATGGCGGTTTGGCGGGCGGCGGTGGTTCGCCGCGGTTCAGCCGAACTTGCTGAGGGCGTCCATCACGCGGAGGATGGCCGGACCGATGAGCACGATGAACAACGGCGGCAGAATGAAGATGATCATCGGCACCGTCATCAATGCGGGCAGCCGGGCCGCCTTTTCCTCGGCCCTCAGCATGCGTTCCTCGCGGAACTCGTGCGACAGCACGCGCAGGGACTGGGCCAGGGGCGTGCCGTACTTGTCGCTCTGGATGAGCGCGTTCACGACGCCGCGAATGCCCGGCATGTTCGTGCGGCTGTTGAGGTTCTGCAGGGCCTGACGGCGATCCGGCAGGAAGCCGACTTCCAGCGACGTCAGCTGCAGCTCTTCCGCGAGTTCGGCGCAGGAGGTGGCAAATTCCTCCGACACCCGCTTCAGCATCGCGTCCAGGCTGAGGCCGGCCTCGGCGCAGATGACCATCAAGTCGAGCGCGTCGGGCAGGCCCTTGCGGATGGCCTTCTGCCGCTTGGAGACCGCGTTCCGGATGAAGAGGTCGGGGCCCATGAAGCCGAACATGATGGCGCCGGCGGTGGACAGCAACTTGTAGGCGTTCGCCATCGCGTAGATGTTGAGGCCGTACAGCGCGATCACCGCGATGATGCCCATGATGATCGGCATCGTCGCCTTGAAGAACAGGTAGCGCACGAGGGCGTCGTTGGAACGCCAGCCGGCCTGCGCCAGGCGCCGCGTGATCGTTTCCGCCTGCTGGCTGCGCTGCAGGTTCAGCTTCATCACGAAGCTGCGCATGAAGCTTGTCGAGGTCTGCCGATTCTTGCGCCGGGTCGGGTTGACGACGCCGGCCTTCAGCAGTTCGCGCCGCTGCGCCAGCTCCTTGACGCGCCGCGAACTCTGCTGCGGGACGATCAGGCCGTACCAGACGGCGATCACCGTCAGGAACGCCGAGATGCCCGCCATGTACATGACGACATCCTCCGGGGTAACCCCCTTCGGAAGATAATTGACGAGACCGTTCATACGTCGAACCTCACCATCTTGGCCATCGTACCGATCCCGAGGGCGTAGCTAATCAGGCCGCAGCCGACGAGAATGATGCCGCGCGGGTCGGTGTAGAGCGTGCTGGCATAGCCGTAGTTCATCATGAGCAGGATGCCGAACATGAGGAACGGCAGCGAGCCGATGATGTAGGCGCTGGCCTTGGCTTCCGAGGACAGGGCCTTGATCTTGAGCTTCAACGTCTTGCGCTTGCGCAGCACCCCGGACAAGTTTTCCAGCGTCTCCGCCAGATTGCCGCCGGTTTCCTGCTGGATCGACAGGCTGATGATGAAGAACCGGAATTCAGGCGTGTCGATGCGCGGGGCCACGGCCCACAGGGCGTCGGTCAGGGTCTTGCCGAACTTGATCTGGTCGGAGACCTCGCGGAACTCGACGCCGACCGGATCGGAGATCTCCTGGCCGACCACGCGGATCGATTCCGAAACCGGCAGGCCGGACTTGAGGCCGCGTACGATCAGGTCGATGCCTTCGGGGAACAGCGCATTGAACTTGTTCCGGCGCCGCCCGCCCAGGATGCCGATGACCAGGTGCGGGATGCCGACGCCGATGACAACGCCGACCAAGAGGCAGGCGATGAAGGGGATCGTCACGAGCACCTTGAGCGCGCCGGCCGCCAGGATGGTCAGGACGCCGCAGAAGGACAGATACTGGCCGAGCGAGATCTGACGCCCGGTGCGCAGCAGACGGCCGCGCATCTTCTGCGGGTTCGGCAGCCAGCGCTTGATGAGGTAGTCGAGCGCCGCGATCGAGCTGTCGGCGGTCGCGCGCCTCACGTTGACCGCGGAAAGCGAGGCGCTGGCGGCCTCGGCCTTCTGGGCCAACTGCGTCACGCGTTTCAGGCGCTGTTTCGACTGGTTGGCGCCGGTCGCGAAGGCCAGGATGACCAGGATGAGCGCCAGGACGACGACGCCGCCGAAGATCAGGACGTCTTGCGGCGTGACCCCGGCCTGCTGGAGTTGTTGAAGCATTTACATCGCCTCCATCAATGCGCGGTCGAGTCCGAAATAGGATGCTTTGGGCAGGAAATGCGGACGCAGGCCGGACGACTTGAAGTTGCCCTTGATGTTGCCCTGCTGGTCCTCGCCCTCGAATTCGAAGACGTAGAGGTCCTGCGTGGTGATGACGTCGCCTTCCATGCCCACGACTTCCATGATGTGGGTGATGCGGCGCATGCCGTCGCGCATGCGGCTGACCTGCACGATCATGTCGATGGCCGAGGAGATCTGCGTGCGCACCGCCTTGGCCGGCAGGTTGACGCTGGCCATGCCGATCATGTTCTCGAGGCGGGTGAGCGCCTCGCGCGGCCGGTTGGCGTGGATGGTGCCGAGCGAGCCGTCGTGGCCGGTGTTCATGGCCTGCAGCATGTCCATCGCCTCGGCGCCGCGGACCTCGCCGAGGATGATGCGGTCGGGGCGCATACGCAGGGTGTTCTTCACGAGGTCGCGCATGTTGATTTCGCCCACGCCTTCGAGGTTGGGCGGGCGCGTCTCCAGCCGGACCACGTGGGGCTGCTGGAGCTGCAATTCGGCGGCGTCCTCGATCGTGACGATGCGTTCGCCGACGTCGATCAGCTGAGACATCGCGTTCAAGAGCGTCGTCTTGCCGGAGCCGGTGCCGCCGGAGATTATGATATTCAGGCGCGCGCGCGAGGCGATCTTCAGCACCTTGGCCATGTTCTCGGAGACGTTCCGCTGCTTGGCCATGATGTCGAGCGTGATGCCCTTCTTCGAGAACTTACGAATGGAGATGCTGGGGCCGTCGATGGCGAGCGGCGGGATGATGATGTTGACGCGGCTGCCGTCCAGAAGGCGCGCGTCGCAAAGGGGCTGGGATTCGTCGACGCGCCGGCCGACCTGCGAGACGATGCGGCTGCAGATGTTGAGAACGTGCTGGTTGTCGCGGAACTTCACGTCCGTGAGTTCGAGCTTGCCCTTGCGCTCGATGTAGACCTGATAGGGACCGTTGACCAAGATGTCGGTGATGGTCTCTTCGGCCAGCAGGGGCTCGAGCGGACCGAGGCCCAACATGTCGTCGAGCAGCAGCTCGACCAAGTCTTTCTGTTCGCGCTGATTGAGGCGAAGGCGCTCCTCGCGCAGGATTTCGCTGACGAGTTCCCCGATCTGGCGGCCGAGTTCGTCGCGCTCCAGCCGCGCCGCCGCGCCGATGTCGATGCGATCGACGACGAGCGGCTGGATCTTGAGCTTGGCTTCTTCGACGCTCTGCCGGCTGGCGGTGCTGTTGGCATCGGCCCCCTTGGTCGACATGGTCTTGACCTGGCCCGGGTTCGCCAGGGAATTTGCCGCGGCCGTCTGTACGGCCGCTTGGGCCGCCTGGGCCGTCATCGGAACGTTGGGCGTTGCCCTGGACTCGGGCGACGGCGCGGCCTGACCAGCGCCGGCGGATTCCGGCAGCGTCGCCGGCAGGCTGCTGATCAGCGCGCCGATCAGGGTCCGCCGTTCGAGGAGGTTCAGGTTGTGGTGCATCGCCTCCAACTCGGCCGAGGCGATCTCTCCCACTTTGAGCGCGAGCATATGGCGCGACAGATTGGTCGCACCCTGCTCGATCAGGCGCTGAGAGACGATCGGCTGAAGCTTGGCGATGATCGGCGCCAGGCCGCCGAGGGGATCGGCACCGTCGGCGCCGTTCCCTCGCGTCGTCATCATTCCCTCATTCGGCGGCACTGCGGCCATGATTTCTTACTTCCTCGACAGTGACCAGAACGACTTCTTCTGGTGTGCGCTCTTGCTGCCGTCGGCGGCCGCGATGCGCTTCGCGATCTGCTTGAGCGCTCCGGTCACCTTGCTGCCTGCGGCGGCCGCGGCCACCGGTTTGCCGGAGTTGGCGGCGGCTTGGTTCGCCTTGGCGTCTTCCGGCAGGATGAAATCGATCGGCTTGCCGAGCGCCTTCTCGAATTCGGCCTTCGAGACCGTGCCCTCACGGCCGCCGTCGCGGTTGGCGACGAAGAGAACGCGAGCGCTGGGCGACACCTGCTGGACCATCGTATGGAGGCGGATGCCGTCGCGCAGGCCGGCAAGCGTGAGGTCGGTCACGATGATGATCTCCGTCGCCGCGGCCAGAACGACGGCGCGGGCACCGGGCGCGTTGCGCGGCAGATCGACGATGACGGCGGCCGCCGTCTTCTTCAACTCGTCGAGGAGCAGGGACACCGCCGAGGTGTTGTAGTGGACCTCGTCGTCGACGGCCTCCTCGGCGGCCAGAACGTGCAGCCGCTCGGCGAACTTCGTGGCCACGCTCGTCAAGAACAGGCTGTCGATGCGGGCCGGGTTGTCGAGCACTTCGCGCAGGCCGTGCGACGGCTCGACGTCGAGCGCCAGCGCGATGGTGCCGCCCTGGAGGTCGAGGTCGAGGAGCATGGTATCGCGCTTGTGGTCATTGGCCATCAGCCAGGCGAGGTTCATGGCGATCGTGCTTGCGCCGACGCCGCCGCGGGTGCCCATGACGGCGACAAGCGACCGCTTGCCGGCTTCCGGTGCGACCTTGGACTCGGGCTCCGGCGCAGCGGCCGGTGCGGCCTTGCGCTGCTCGGCGCGATCGAGCGCGACCGAAAGCGCCTTTTCGCTGACCGGCTTCACCAGGTAGTCGCTGATGCCCGCCTCGATCATCTCGCGGTAGAGCTCGATGTCGTTGAGGGCGCCGATGGCAATGACGCGGGTGTCCTCGGCGAAGGCCGCGATGATCGGCAGCATGGCCGACAGCGGCTTGTTCGAGTCGGACACGTCGACGATCAGAATCTTCGGCGGGGCCCCGGCGGCGAGAAAGTCGACCGCTTCCTTGGCGCCGCCCTGATGCACCTGCAGACCCGGAAAGGCGGGCTGGCACAGCTGGGTGATGGTGCCGTGGGTCAGCGGATCGGAGACGAAGGCGACGCAGTCAGCCTGACCCGACGACGGACTGAACGTCGGCTCGGCGGCCGCCGCGGCCGAGCCGCGGCGCATATTCATTGCAAAGCTCATGAGAGGAGGCTCCCGTTATTAGTGCGTAACGACGCGGAAGGGAACGGAGGTCAAGTTGTCGCTGCTCGGATAGGTGGTGTCCGTCCGGTAGCGCTGGACGCCCGCCGCCATTGCCTCGCCATCCGCGGCGGACAGCGGCCGGCCCTGGGCGAGATCGCTCGGATTGGCGACCATGAGGCCGAGGTTGACGGCATTGGCGCAACCCAGGCGCGTCTGCGGCCGCCACTCGTAGTCGAGCGTGATAGGCTGGTTGTAGCCGGGGCAGTCGGGCGCCAGGACCGCGACCGTCTGCGCGAACACCACGACCTCGTCGCCGGTGCTCTGGTTGTTGGTCGGTTCCGCCTGCACGACCGAGCTGGAAATGCCCACGCGCTGCAGTTCGTTGCGGACCGAAGCGATTCGGTTGCGCGAGCGCGCCGCCTGGGCGGCCGTCTTCGTTGGGGCGGCCACGGAGACGTGGCTGCCGGGCTGCAGATTGCTCTGCTGCACGAACATGGCCAGGGCCTCGCGCTCGACATCGGAGATCTCGAGATCCTTGGATGCAAAGGGAACGACGTGCTGGGCGTCGACGCGCTGGACCCGAGGCTGGGCCGGCAATTCCTGTTGCTTCCAGGTCGCTTCCGTGACGAGGCGATGATCGGTGCAGGCCGTCATGGCCAGCGGGGCGAGGCAGAGCGCCAGCACCGAGGCGGCCTGACGCAACGTGCGATTGGTTGTATTCATGACTGCTTACCTCACTCGATAACGAATCCGGCCTGGCCGGAGACGCCGGACGAGCCGGCTGTGTTGGAGGATGTGCCGGCAAGTCGCTGCGAGCCCTCGGCTCCCATGACCGGTTCGGTCGGGACCGCCGGCGCCGCCGGATTGGAGATCGGCTGCACGACGTAGGGCGTCGCCAGGATCACCAGCTCCGTTTCGTTGTGCTGGAACTTGTCCGACTTGAACAATTCGCCGAGGATCGGAATGTCTCCCAGGCCCGGCACTTCGTTCGCCGTGATCTGGTTCACGGACTGCACCAAACCGGCGATGGCGAAGGTCTGGCCGCTGGCGAGCTCGACCGTGGTCTCCGCCCGGCGGACGGTCAGGGACGGGATGTTGAAGTTGTTGGCCTGGATGGCGCCGGCGTCGCTGAGTGCGCTGACCTCCGGACGCACGCGCATGGCGATGTGATTGACGCTCAGGATCGTCGGCGTAAACGCCAGGCTCACGCCGAACTGCCGGAACTCGACGGTGGTGGTGTTGTTGTCCTGCGCCACCGGGATCGGAAACTCGCCGCCCGCCAGGAACGTCGCCGTCTGGCCGGAGACGGCCGTCAGGTTCGGCTCCGCCAGGAGCGACACCAAGCCTTCCTGGGCCAGCAGATCCATGGTCGCCGTGAGGTCGAGCGGACCGGCGGAGACCGTCTGTCCGGCCCCACCGGCCGGCGCCGTGCTGCCGGCGAGGACGTTGGAGAGGCCGAGCGGGAAGGTCGTCAGCAGACCGAAGGCGAAGCCACCCTCCTGGATGGCCGCGTCCCAGTTGATGCCGAGATTGCGGAGCACGCTCTTGTTCACTTCGGCGATGCGGACGCGCACGTTCACCTGGTTCGGAGCGTTGACCTGCAGGCGGTTGATGATCTCTTCGTTCGCGCCGATGAACCGCGCGGCGAGGCGCCGCGCGTCCTCGGCCTCTCCCGGCGAGGAGACCATGCCCGTCAGCACGATGCCGCCGTCGATCGACGTGGCATTGATGTTGCGACCCGGCATCAGCTGTGCGATGGCCTGATCGAGACGCGAGAGGTTGTGCGTCACGTTCAGCGTGATGCTGGCCAGGATCTCATCGTTGGCGCCGACGGCGTAGAGCGTGGTCGTGCCCGGATGCTTGGCGTACACATAAATGAGCTGCGGCGACTTGATCGCGACGTCGGCGATTTCCGAATTCGCGACGAACACCGATTCGACGGGCTTGTCGATGCGGACCAGCTGTCCCTGGTTCACCTGGATCGCCAGCGTGTGGCCGGAGGCGACCTTGGTCGCCTCTTGAGCCGCGGCGCCCGACATCAGCGGGCCCGGCGCAACGGTCAGCATCAGCAGCGCAACCGCCGATGCCGCCCCCGAGCGACGAATATTCATTGTCATAATCCCCCTATTGACGCAATCACTGCGGAACGACGTTCTGTATGTTTGGCTGTGCGGCGCTGGGCTGGCCGCGCACGACCTGGATGGGCTTCTGGTCGGTCGGATGCAGCAGCTCCAGCATCGGCCGGCTGACCTCCGTATCGTAGGTAAAGGTCTCGCCGCGCTCCGGCGCCGGATCCGCGTCGGCGGTGTTCGACTTGCTCTTCGGCTTGCTCCCTTCGGGCCCGCCCTGCGTGTCGGCGGCCTGCTGAGCGAAGAAGCTCGACGCTGCCGTCTGGGCGCTCGCGACCGTCGGCCCCGAGGTCTTGCCGTCCGGCATGCCCAGGCCGCGCAGGCTGAGCGCCAGCTGGCCCATCGAGGCCGCGACCTTGATCATCTCCGCCTGCTTGGGCGTCACTTCGATGGTCACGGTATTGATCTTCTTGGGCTCGCCCTCGATGTCGTTGAGGTTGCGGTCCGTCGCCAGGAGACGCACGTTCTCGAGCACCGTTTCCGACGTCATCGGCCTGTATTGGGACGTCTGCTGCGCGCCGTCGGGGCCGATCTCCTGGATCGTGAACTGCATGTTGAGCAGCACGTCGATGCGATCGCCCGGGAAGACCAGGCCGGCAACGCTCGACGGCTCGTTGACGTCGATCGAGATCGCCCGCATGCCCGGCGTCAGCACGGCCGCGAGGAAGCCGCGGTCGCCCGGACGCGCGATCTGCGCCTCGGTGATCGGCTCGCCCGCCACGATGCCCTTGCGGACCACCGCGCCGACGACGTTGGTGAGGTCGGTCCCCTCGAGGAGGTAGTTGTCGTTGACGCCGTCGGTCGGCCACTTCTGCCAGGACACATCCTCTTCCTTGATGAAGGTGCCGGCCGGCAGGTTGCCCTTGGCGACCAGCACTTTCTTTCCCGGCTGTTCCTGGACCTGGGCCTGCTGGACGGGCTTTTGCCCCATCAAGCGGCTGGCGACGAAGGCAGTACCACCCGCGAAAAGCAGGGCGGCGGCGATCAGGATCAAGCTCTTCACGTTCATGGTTTCAACCTCTCATGAGCAACATCGCGGCCACCACGATCCCGCCAAAGGAGATCGCCGCGCCGTATGGAAGCTCCCCTACAGGCTGGGAACCTTCCGGATGGGGTTTGGTAGTCGAATCGGTGGCGCCGTCGGGCGAACCCGGGGCCGCGCCGCTTGCCACGGCACCGCTGGGGGCCATCAACAACTCGCCCAGGAAGACGTTGGCCGACGCCACCGCCCGGGTCGTGAGGCCGCCGCCCGAAGACGCCGCCCGCTTGGACGTGAGCCGGCGATGGATCAGCATGCAGAGGCCAACGACGCCGCCGGCAAGCGCGGTGATGAAGACGAATTCGGCCAGCAAATGGCTGCCCGCCCACAGCGAGATGGCGGCAAAGAACTTCACGTCGCCGCCGCCGGCGAGGCGCATTGAAAACAGCAGGAACCCGATGACGAGCGCGACCGCGCCGACGATGGCGCCGTCGATCCAGTCGACGCCATAGGGCGCCGTCAGCACATAGAAGGGATAGAGCAGCACGACGGCCGCGCAGTAGCGATTGGAGATCGTCAGATGGCGGACGTCGATGATCGCGACCGCGACCAGCAGCCCGACCAGCATGCCGATGATGGCCTGGCTAACCAGCAGATTCGCGAACATGATCCGACCTGCCACGGCCGCGGCCTATGGCGCGAACCTGGACCGATGTAAAAGACTGACGGGCGGCGACCAGCCTCAGCTCGCCGACGCCGTCACCACGTTGCTCACCAAGTACTGATAGATCGCCCGCACGATATTGCCGAGCATCGCGACGACGCTCCCGGCCGCCAGCGACACCAACGCCGCCAGCAGGCCGTATTCCACGGCAGTCGCGCCCTTCTCGTCCCTGATGAACCTGCGAATGAGCGTGATCATCGCTAGGTACTCCTCGTATCTCGCATCCCATGGGGAGGAGAACACGAGACCCTTTAATGATCGGTGTAGCAATATGGTTGACAACGCGCGGCGCCCCGGCGGGGCGCGCTGCAATTGTCGGCATCTTCGGCATTTTCCGCAAAGTTCTCATGAATTGGAACCGCTTCACCTTTGCCGCCGCAAGACTTCCTTAGCGACGGCGCTAAAGTACTCGGTAACGATTAATTCTTGCTTAATCGGAAAGGCGTTGTTGCGGGCCGCCGCGGCCGAGCGCCGCCGTGCGCGATGTCGCGGAATCCCAAGGAATCTGCGGCTTTTACCTTATGACTTAAGGAAGCGTTAAGTCCGCCGGGCGTAGGCTGCGCCACTATTCGGACGCCCCGGCCGGTTATGGCGAGGCGCGGCCGAGGGGGCCGGCGGGCCTGCCGCGAACGGCAGGCGGCTGCGCGGCGCGGTCGCTCATTTGTTAGTGCATTTTTGAACTTTCGCGCAAAGTGAAACTAAAGTAATTATTTAACCAAACAAAATACTTGCAAGTTGTTTTATTATAGTTTTATTTATGTCGGTTATGACATGTAGGCCTGGGTATTCCGTCCTTCGAGTCGGGCGCGCACGCGTCGCGCGGCCGTATTGGACGGGAAGCTGGCCAGGTCGGGACAACGGAGGGTGAGGCTCATGCGCATTCGTGACGGTTGGTTCGCCCGGCAGCTGCGACGGTTGGCGCGCAGCAACGACGGCGCGGCGGCGCTGGAGTTCGCGTTGGTGTTGCCGCCGCTGTGCCTCATCCTCGTCGGCATGTTCGAGATGTCGATGCTGATGTTCACGCAGGCATCGATGGAAGGTGCGCTGCGCGAAGCGGCGCGGTTCGGCATGACCGGTTCGGTCCCGGATCCGGCAACGCGGCAGACTCAGATCCTGGCGATCATCAACAAAGACACGTTCAATATGCTGACCAACCCGACGATCAGCTACCTGATCTACAACAGCTTCAACAACGTCGGGACCCCGGAGCCGTGGATCGACACCAACGGCAACGGGAAGCGCGACTCGGGCGAAAGCTACACGGACGTGAACAGCAACGCGCAGTGGGACGCTGACCAGGGCAAGGCCGGCGTCGGCGCCTCCGCGCAGATCGTCCAGTACACCGTCCAGTACGACTGGCAAGTGATCACGCCGTTCATGGCGCCGATCTTCGGCAACAACGGCAAGGTGCATCTGAAGGCGTCGGTCGTCCTGCGGAACGAGCCTTGGGACGCCACCACGAGCTAGAGTTGAGCGGAGGCAAGAGCGATGAAGTTGAATTCAACGATCCGGCGGTTCCTGAGAGAGAACAAGGGCGCCATCGCCATCGAGTTCGGCCTGGTGATATCGAGCCTCATCGTCATCCTGATGGGGTGCTTCGAGGCCAGCCGATACATCCTGCTGAACCAGAAGCTCGACCGCACGTCGTCTTCGGTCGCCGACCTGATCGCGCAGGCCAGCGGCGTCACGACGGGCGTCCTCAGCGACACCTATGCGGCGGCCGACCAGCAGACGCTGCCGTTCGACCTGTTGGGACATGGCCGTGTGATCATAACCTCGGTCTACAAGCCCGATACCAATCCCGCCAAGGTGAGTTGGCAGTGCAAGGGCGGCGGCGCCTATACGACGGGCATCAGCTCGGTCGGCACCAAGGGCGCAGACGCAACCCTGCCGAGCTTGCTGCCTGTCGACGTCGGCGAGAACATCGTCGTCGCCGAAGTGCTCTACGACTACAAGCCGTTCCTCTTCCAAGGGCTCTTCCAGCCGGCGGTTTTCCGGCACACGACCTACACCCGTCCGCGCGGCTCGCTGCTCGTGACGGATCCCGGCTGCTAGGCCGGGCAGGCCGCAATAGAGAATTGCGGCAAGGGAGCGGCGCGGCAGACTCGGCTCAAATGCCCGCCATTAAGGCTGATTGTTGAGAGGGCGTTAACAGCGCGAGTCATAGGTTAGGCGCGTTTCTGTAACCGGAGAGTCCGCCCGCGGCGGACAAAAGGCAGGACGATAATGGGCAAGACTCACAGGTTCGGTCGGTTGGCGAATAAGCTGGGACTGTTTCGGCGCGATCAGCGCGGCAACGTCGCGGTGATCGTGGGCGCGGCCATCATCCCCCTGGTCGGCGCACTCGGCCTCGCCACCGACACGGCGCGTGGCTACCTGGTGAAGGCGCGCCTCTCGCAGGCGCTCGACGCCGCGACCCTGGCCGGCGGCAAGGTGTACTTCTCCACCCAGCGCGACGCCGACATCAAGAAGTACTTCGTCGCCAATTTTCCGTCCACGACGACGCCGGTGTACGATGCGCAGTACACCGCCAGCTTCATGGACGCGAAGGTCACCCTGCATACGCCGGTCAATGGCGGCGTGCAGGGCAAGGAAAACCTGACGATCAAGGCGGAAGCGACCGTGCCGACGACCTTCATGCGCGTGCTCGGCTTCCAGACGGTCTCCGTCGACGCGACCTCCCAGGTCACGCGCGCCATCAGCGCGCTCGATACGGTGATCTCGATGGACTTTTCGGGATCGATGGGCGGCACCAAGATCACCTCGGCGCGCGACGCCGCCATCACGTTCGTCAACGACGTCTTCGGCACCAATGCGACGTCGCCGCAGCTGACGGTCGACGGCGTGACCTACAACCTGCTGAACATCGGCTTCGTGCCGTGGAACTCCAAGACGCGCGTGACCACCCTGGGGCAGAACTTTACGTCCTCCACGAGCGCTCTCCCGGCCGGCTGGAGCATGGGCGCCTTCACCGACCCGATCACCGGTGGCGTGGGCACTCTCTGGAAGGCCAACAATTCGGAAGTGCCGCTGTTGCAGAAGCCCGAGGACCTGGCGGGCGGCTGGAGCGGCTGCGTCTATGCGCGTTACCTGGGCGACCAGTACAACGACGACGCCGCTCTCGGCACTGACGATGCCGACACCGTGCGCGGCCAGGTCCAGGTCGGCACCGGCGCCGGAATGCGCCAATGGTATGGTTGGGAACCGATGGCCAAGGACGACTCCGAGGCACAATCCGGCAACTGGACCGGCGTCGATGGTCCTGCGACCACCCGCTGGGTGACCACCACCACCTATAAGACCAAGAACTGCAACAACGCCTATTTCACGGACATCAGCACGACCTCCTACGATCTGGCGACCGGTGCGATCAAGAGCTCGCCGTCGCCTTATTCGAGCACGGCCACCAGCCGTCCCGCTGGCGTCCCCAATCCGTTGGCGGCGGCCGGCAGCAGCTATACCTCCGGCGGCGCGACCAAGAAGTACTCGGGCTTCATGCACTTCATCGACCCGACGAAGTCCTACCTGCTGCCGGGCTCGAACGGGACCTACTACAGCAATCCGGGTAGTGCCGACTGCACGAACTGCCTCTCGAAAGGCATCATTCCGCTGACGACCGTGAAGGCCACGATCGTCAGTGAGCTCTCGACCATTACCAGCAGCGATCCGACCGGCAACACGAACATCGAGCAGGGACTGTACTGGGCCTGGGAAGTGCTGATGCCCGGCGTTCCCTTCGACCAGGCCGTGGTCACCGTGCCGTTCAAGCGCACCCGCGCCATCATCCTGCTCACCGACGGCGAGCAGGTCGGCGGCCCCGGCGACGCCTATAAGGGCCGCTTCGGCTTCGATGTGGGCGCCGGCCTGAACGACGACGTCGGGCATGGCAAGGTCAAGGTCGGGGGCGTAATGGTTCAGAACAACCTCGACAACCGCGCGCGCCAGCTGGCAGAGAACATCAGGAACGAGGGCATCAAGCTCTACGTCATCGGCTTCGACCTCGCCGGCAACACCCACGCGCTCACGTTCCTGCAGAGCATCGCCAGCTCGCCGGACGAGAACGGCGTCTACTTCTTCGACGCGCCGAACCCGTCCGATCTGGATGGCGTGTTCAAGCAGATCGCGGCCAGCCTCTCCAACCTGCGCATCTCCATGTAACCCTGCGCGGGCAAACTGGAATGCAACGACGGCCGCCGGCATCCACCGGCGGCCGTCGCCTTTTCGGGCCAGCGCTCAGGTCGGGTTTTCCAGGCTGAACGTTTCGTTCTGGTCGCTGTAGGAAAACAGCTCCGCGTAGCGGGCCCAGCTGATCGCGGCGCGCAGGGTGCGCTCGGCAAGGTCCGCGCGCATATGGTCCTCGAGCTCGTCGCGGAACCGGCTCATGGGCGCGCGGTGGCTCGCGCGTTCGTCCAGGATGCGCCGGATATGGGCGGCCAGCGGCACGTAGGTCAGCAGGTGCTCGGCGAACAGGCGCTTGCGGCCCTCGGTCTCCCTCTGCACGAAATCGAGGCCGGCCTGGGTAAGCCGAATATCGCCCTCGGCCACCTCCGCAAAGCGCATCATCTGCAGGGTCTCGGCGACCGGAAAGAGATCGTCGATCTCCATACTAAGGCTCGACGCGATCACCGGCAGGTCGGCGCGGCCGCCGTAGGGCGGCGCGGCCACGGCCTCCATGAGGCCGGCCAGGACGTTGGTGGAGATCCGCGGCAGCACGGTCGCGATGCCGGTGCCGGGAAAGCGCTCCACATGAGTGGGGCGGGCGGGGCCGCCGGATTTCCCGGTCATGGCCACGTAG
>JBGPEQ010000036.1:0-13925 GCA_041482855.1 Dongiaceae bacterium
GATCATGCGGGAGCTAGTCTCCTAGCAGATGCGAGACGTCGATTCAACCTTGTTGCATCGACGCGGTGCGGCGATTATCGTCGCCGTCTCACTTGAGACGGCCTGGAGGCCCTGTGGAAACTCCCCCATCGCACCCCACCCTCTCGCTCGCCGGTAAAGTCGCCATCGTGACCGGCGCCAGCCGCGGCATCGGCGAGGCGCTCGCCGTCGGCTTGGCGCAGGCAGGTGCGGACGTGGCGGTGGCGGCGCGCGAGCGGTCATCGCTGGCGGCGGCCGAGTCCGCAATCTCCGCCGCCGGGAGCAAGTCCGTCGCCATTGCCATCGACGTGCGCGATGCGGGTGCCATTCGCGCCGGCGTCGACAAGGCGGCGCAGGCGCTCGGCGGCCTCGACATCCTCGTCAACAACGCTGGCGTCGAGGAAGTGTGCGACTCGCTCGCGGTCGACGAGGCGCTGTGGGACCGGATCGTCGATACCAACCTCAAGGGCGCCTTCTTCTGCGCCCAGGCGGCGGCCCGTATCATGGCGGCGACCAGGGGCGGCGCCATCCTCAACCTGTGCTCGCTCACCTCCGAGGTCGGCGTGCCCACGGCCGTGCCCTACGGCTCGTCGAAAAGCGGGCTGCTCGGCATGACGCGGGCGCTGGCCGCGGAGTGGGCGGCCAAGGGCGTCCGCGTCAACGGCATCGGCCCGGGCTATTTCCGCACCGATCTCACGGAAGTGTTCTATCAAAATGCCGAGTGGCAGCAGGTGATGCTGGCCAAGATTCCCCTGCGCCGCTTTGGCCGGCTGGAGGACCTCGTCGGCGCCGCCGTGTTCCTGTGCTCGGACGCCGCGGCTTACATCACGGGACAGTGCCTCTATATCGACGGCGGCTACCTGGCCTCGATCTGACTCATTCAACGGGGGATTCTATTCGATCATGAAGATCACCGCGATCCGCGCCTACCAGGTCGACCTGCCGCTGAAGGAGGGCCGCTATGCCTGGTCGAACGAGAACGCCGTCGAGCTGTTCGACTCTACCGTCGTCGCCGTCGAGACCGACGCCGGCATCACCGGCCTTGGTGAATGCTGCCCGCTCGGCCCGGCCTATCTGCCGGCCTACGCGGCCGGCGTGCGCGCGGGGCTGAAGGAGCTGGCGCCGAAGCTCATCGGCCTCGATCCGACCCATCTGGGCGTGCTCAACCGGCGCATGGACGAGACGCTGCGCGGGCACCCCTATGTGAAGTCCGCGGTCGACGTCGCCTGCTGGGACATCCTGGGCAAGGTGGCGGGGTTGCCGGTCTATGTGCTGCTGGGCGGGGCGCAGCAGGATGAGGTCATGCTCTATCGCGCGATCTCGCAGGACACGCCCGCGAGGATGGCGGCGCGCGTGAAGGCCTATCGCGCCGAAGGCTACACCAAGTTCCAGCTCAAGGTCGGCGGCGATGCCGATATGGACATCGAGCGCATTCGCGCCTGCCGCAAGGCGCTCAGGAACGGCGACGTGCTGATCGCCGACAGCAACACCGGCTGGACCATGCACGAAGCCGCGCGCGTCGTGCAGGCGGTGCGCGACCTCGACGTCTATATCGAGCAGCCCTGCCGCAGCTACGAGGAGTGCCTGACCGTGCGCCGGCGCACCGCCCTGCCGTTCATCCTCGACGAGAACATCGACGGCATGGGCACCCTCCTGCGGGCCATCGCCGACGGCGCCATGGACGTGATCAACCTCAAGATTTCCAAGGTCGGCGGCCTCACGCGGGCGCGCGAGATGCGCGACCTCTGCGTTTCCGCCGGCGTCGCCATGACCATCGAGGACACCTGGGGCGGCGACATCGTTACCGCCGCCATCGCCCATCTCGCGCGCTCGACGCCGGCCGAGTTCCTGTTCTCCGCCACCGATTTCAACTCCTACGTCACCCGCAGCATCGCCAAGGGCGCGCCGCAACGCAAAGCCGGCCGCATGACCGCGCCCGATAGTCCCGGCCTCGGTCTCGAGCCGCGCCTGGAGGTGCTGGGCAAGCCGGTGCTGGCGGTTGGGAATTGACGCGGCATCTTCCGGGGGAGATCACACTTGACCTACGGCTCGGCTGGCCAATTGTTTTTTGGCACGCGGAGACGCGGAGAACGCGGAGGTCACCGAGGCTGGGATCAGCATTGTGCGTCCTTCGACAGGCTCAGGATGAGGTCTTTTCTTTGTGCCAGCAAGATTTCTCCCTCATCCTGAGCCTGTCGAAGGACGCACCTTAGTCGTGCAAGCGGTCCGAAACGTCCTCCGATGTGGCGGGACGCGCCGCCTCCTCCGCGGCTCCGCGCCTCCGCGTGAACCGCAACGCAGAATCGATGACGAACTAGGGCAAGGGGTATGAGCGAGAAAGTCGTGACTCATCGGGAGTGCGGGCCGCCCTGGAGCGCGGTGGCCTGCGACAGCGTCATCGAACTGGTGGATCGGGCCTGCCGACGGGCGCCCGCGCAGCCGGCCATGATCTTCGAGGATGGCCTCGTGGTCACCCGGCAGCAATTGCTGGACGAGGTCGAACGCTTCGCCGGATATCTCGCCGCCCGCACGACGCCGGGCGAACGCATCGCGGTCATGCTGGAGACGCGCGCCGAATCGATGATCGCGCAACTGGCGGCCGTGGCCGCGCGCTGCGTCGTCGTGCCGGTCAATCCCACCGCCAAAGGGCACGACGCCGGCCATATCCTGCGGGATTCGGGCGCCGTCGTCGCCATCCTTTCCGCTGAGAACAAAGACCTCATCGAAGGACTCCAGGCGGACCTGCCGGCGCTCAGGGAAATCGTCGTCCTGCGGGAGCGCGAACCGGACGGCCTTGCGGCCTATGACGCGGCGGCCGACCGCGTGCGCCTCGCGCATTGCCGCGCGACCAGGAGCGACATCGCCACGATCCACTACACTTCCGGCACGACCGGCGCGCCGAAGGGCTGCATGCTCGATCATGAATGGTGGCTGCGGTTGTGCGACGTGCATCTGCGCATGACTCGACACCAACGAGGTGACCGGCTGCTCTGCTGCGTGCCATTCTACTATCCGGACTCGCTTTTCCTCCTGCTGTGCCTGCTGCATGCGGGCGACGCGCTCGTTGTGATGCGGCGCTTCAGCGCCTCGCGCTTCTGGCAGACCGTCGCCGATCATCGGGTCACCCTGCTCTACCTGATCGCGTCGATGCCGATCCTGCTGCTGAAGCAGGCGCCGAGCGCGCGCGAACGCGGACATGGCCTGCGGGCGGCGATCTGTCTCGGCGTGCCCGCCAACCTGCATGGTCAGTTGCTCGATCGCTTCGGCGTGCCGTTCGTCGATACCTACGGCAGCACCGAGGCCGGCTGGGTCACGCGCATGCCCTGGCGGGAGGCCGACGCCCGCATCGGATCGGGCTCGATGGGCGCGGCCGCTCCCGAGGTCGAGCTGCGGCTCGTCGACGACGCCGAGGACGACCTGCCGGCCGGACAGACCGGCGAATTACTGGTGCGGGCGCCCGGCCTCTTCGCCGGATATTTGAATCAGCCGGAGGCTAGCGCCGCCGCCATGCGCGGCGGCTGGTATCGCACCGGCGATCTCGTGCGCGCGGACGCAGAAGGCTTCTACTACTTCCTCGGCCGCAAGAAGGACATGGTGCGCCGCGGCGGCGAGAACATCGCCGCCGCCGAAGTCGAAGAGGTTCTGCGGGCGCATCCGAAGATCCGCGATGCCGCCGTCATCCCCGTGCCCGACGAGGTCCGCGGCGAGGAGGTGAAG
Source organism: Dongiaceae bacterium (assembly GCA_041482855.1). Classification (GTDB taxonomy): domain Bacteria; phylum Pseudomonadota; class Alphaproteobacteria; order Dongiales; family Dongiaceae; genus JBGPEQ01. Next base: position 3,736 of record JBGPEQ010000036.1, read on the forward strand.
GCCTATGTGCTGCTGGCCGAAGGCTGCGCCGCCGACGACCTGCCGCCCGATGAAATCGTCGCCCACTGCGCCGACCGCCTCGCCGCCTTCAAGGTGCCGCGCTATTTGGAGTATCGCAGCGCCGACTTCCCGCGCACGCCGACCATGCGCGTGCGAAAGGAAGAACTGAAAGCCGCGCCGGACCTGACGGCCAACGCCTGGGACCGCGAGCGCGTCGCGCGGCCACGGCGTGGAGCGGCACCGACATCGATAAAGCGATAGCTGGCGAGCCGTGCCATTCCTCGGCGTCGCCCCTTGGCGGTGGCAGTATTTTGCGCAGCAGCCCTGCCCGGACGATGTGGTCGTGCCGGTCGACGACCCGCCCACTTGGGATCTCTGTCCGGAGCGGCGGTGGATTCACAACAAGCTCGCGATCTGCGAATCCCAGGGCCTGCCGCACGGTCCGCATGGAACGTCGCCGCCCGAGTTCCCCGTGTTCTCGAAGCCAATCTACAATCTGCGGGGCATGGGCGCCGGCGGGCGCATCATCGGCTCGGACGAGGAATACAACTCGTCCCTCGCTCCCGGCCACTTCTGGATGCCGCTGCTCACGGGCGCGCATGTCAGCAGCGACCTGGCGCTGGTCGACGGACGGGTCGCCTGGTGCCGGCACACGACGGGCATACCGGCGGCCGCGGGCACCTTCGACTACTGGATCGTGCATGCCGAGGCCATGCCCGCGCTGGAATCATATCTCGGCGACTGGAGCGGGCGGCATCTCCGGGGCTTCACGGGCGTCGTCAATATCGAGACGATCGGCGGGCGGATCATCGAATGCCATCTCCGCATGTCCGATCAGTGGGTCGACCTGAACGGCGCCGGCTGGCTCGCGGCCGTCGTCGAACTGTACAAGACCGGCGTCTGGCGCCTGCAGGAGCGCCGGCGAACGGGCTACAGCGTGGTCCTCTTCGGCGCCCCCGGCATCGCGCCGCGCATCGACCGGGCGGCCGCTACTGCTCTGCTGAACACGGCCGGTGTCTCCTCGATCCAGATCACGTTCGACGAGTCGCGGCCGGCCGCCGCCCACGCCATGCCGCCCGGCGGATTTCGCCTGGCCATCGTCAATTGCTGGGACCTGGGGGTCGGGAACCAGATTCGGTCGCAGCTGCGCCAGCTGCTTTCTGCGGACCGCACGGCGTGACCGGGTGCCATTGGCAGCAGATTGATTTTCTTAGCGTATTTACCTTGTCACGCTGATGTCATCAGGCTGCGAAGTTGTGAGATTCCTCACATACAAGCAATCTACCGGACAGGATACTGCCCAAATCAGCGGCAGTCATACGATGACCTTGGTTATGCCATCCGATCGATCCATGCCGGGGCGCCTGCCACCGGCGGGCCGTGCGCCCGATTTGTCCGACCGGCGCTCTGCCAGCGCGGCCGCAGCTTCTCTGCGCCATTCTGCCCGAGCGGTTGGCGGCGCAAAATTGCGCGTGCTAAGTTGGCGCCGGCAAGACGACGGCGGGGAGACAGTGTCGCAGAAGGGGGATGTTCGGCGGCTTGCGGCGATTCTCGTTGTCGACGCGGCCGATTACAGCGCCCTGATGCGGGTCGACGAAACCGCCACCCATCGACAGATCAAGGCCGACGTCACCACTATCTTCGTACCGACGATCCGGGAGCATCGCGGCCGGGTCGTGAAGACGACGGGGGACGGCGTGCACGCTGAATTCCCGAGCATCGTCGACAGCGTGCAGTGCGCCATCGCCATGCAGCAGGCGGTGTCCGCCCGGCAAGCCGACCTGCCGGGGGCGGCGCGGCTCCTTTACCGACTCGGCATCAACCTCGGCGACATCATCGTCGAGGAAGACGACATCTACGGCGATGGCGTGAACGTCGCCGTGCGCGTGCAGGGCCTGGCCGAGCCCGGCGAAATCCTGCTCTCCGGCGACGCCCACCGGCAGGTCAAGGGCAAGCTGAACGTCGCGTTCGAGGATCTCGGCCATCACACGGTCAAGAACATCAACGAACCGATCCATGTCTTCCGGGTCGCGCTGCCCGACGGCAAGCCCGCCGCCGCCCGCCGGCCGGCGGAAGCGCCGCGGGTGCAGGCGGGCGCGGTATCGTCGATCATCGTGCTGCCCTTCGACAATCTCAGCGGCGATGCGAATCAGGGCTATTTCAGCGACGGCCTGACCAACGACGTCATCACCGATCTCTCGAAATTCTCCGAACTGTTCGTCATCGCCAGCCACACCGCTTTCATCTACAAGGCGAAATCCGTCGACGTGCAGACGATCGGCCGCGAGCTCGGCGTCGGCTACGTGGTCGAGGGCAGCGTGCGGCGAAGCGGCGAGCGCGTGCGCGTCAACGTCCAGCTCACGGAGACGGCGAGCGGCCGCCATCTCTGGGCCGAACGCTACGACCGGCCGGCCGAGGACCTCTTCCGCGTCCAGGACGAAATCGTGCAGACGATCGTCGGCACGCTCGTGACGCGCGTCGGCATCTCCGAGCGCATGCGCGCGCTGCACAAGACGGAGAACCTGAAGGCCTACGACTTCTATCTCCGCGGGCGCGCCGCCCTGCAGACCTGGACGAACGAAGCCAACGGGCAGGCGCAGGGGCTCTTCGCCCGGGCGATGGAGCTGGACCCGTTCTTCGCGCTGGCCTATGGCGGCCTGTCCTACACGCACATCCAGGCCTGGCTTGCCGGCTGGGAGCGCTCGCCGGAATCGCTGCGGCGGGCGCGCGAGCTGGCCCAGCAGGCGGTCGTGCTCGGCCCCTCCGACGCCGACAATCAGTGGAGCCTGGGCGCCGCCTACATCTACAGCCGGGAATTCGAGAAGGGCATGTCGGCCTTCGAGCGGGCGAGCGACCTCAATCCCAACAACCCCGACCTGCTGATGGATATGGCGGACGCCCTCGTCTATGTCGAGCGGCCGGAGGACGCGGTGGCCAACGTCCAGCGGGCCATGCGGCTGAACCCCATTCATCCGGATTCCTATCTCTGGACATTGGGCATTGCGCTCTATCACTGCGGCCGCTACGAAGAATCGCTGGCGGCGCTGATGCGCATGAGTCATCCGCCGAACCTGGCGCGCAGACATTTGGCGGCCAGCTATGTTCGCCTCGACCGGATGGAGGAGGCGCACAGGACGGCGGCAGAGTTTATGCGGGAAGACCCGACCTATACGCTCGAACGGGAGAGGGTCTGGCCGCACAAGGATGCGAAGGTGCTGGCGGCGTTCATGGCCGACCTGCGCCGCGCGGGGCTGCCGGACTGAGCGAGCGACGACGCCGACGAAAGCGGATCGGCGAAAGAGGAGACAGGGGCGATGTCCATTCCGAGCAAGGCGTTTGAATATTATCTCCAGGGCTTCCGGCTGAACAGCCAGATGACCAAGAGGGGCAACACGCAGGCTCAGGAGATGTTCAAGCTGGCGACGCAAGAGGCGCCGGATTTCGCGCGCGCCTACGGGCATCTGGCCTATACGCGCCTGCTGGCCTGGCTCAACGGCTGGATTCCCTCAAGCAAGCCGCCGGCGGACTTGCGGACGCTTGCCGACAAGGCCGTCAAGCTCGACGGCGAAGATTACGACAACCTCTGGAGCAAGGCCGGCGTCTGCATCTACACGGCAAAACATCAGAGGGACGTCAACGCCGCGTTCAAGCAGGGATTCGAGCTCTTCGAGCGGGCCATCGCGGCGGCGCCCAACAAGGCCATCGACTTCAACATCGACGGCCTGCGCGTCGACCTGGCCGACGCCAAGTTCTTCGCCGGCGCCAAGGGACTCGGGGATGTCGAAGAGGCGATCGAAACGACAAAGGCGGCTATCGCCAACGTCAAAGACGATCATCCCCGCCGGTTCCTGTGGTCGCTGGGCTGGGCCTACTACGAGCGGGCCTATTTCACGAAAGACAAGGGAGACTACGTGAAGTCCCTCGATGCCCTGCTGCAGATCAGCAATCCAAACGACGCGGTCCTCAAGAACATCATCGCCAGCAAGACGGCAATCGGCTGGACCACGCCGGCGCAGCGCTTGGCCCGCGATTTTCGCTGCCGCAATCCCAAATACACGCTCGCGGTCGAGGAGCGCTGGCCATACCGGGACCCGAAGCGGCTCGAGCGCTGGCAAAGCCACCTGGGGTCGGCAAGCCTTTCCGGCAAGTGATCGCCGGCGCCCCGCCGCTACGGTCGAATGATGGTCTTGAGCGCGGGCGCCCGGCCCTCGATCAAATCGCGATAGGCTGAAGGCACGGCGTCGAGCGCGATTGGCGCACTGACCAGCCCCGCCAGGCGCGGCGCCAGGGTGGGCAACAGCCGCACCGCCTCAGCCTGCTCGTCGGCAAAGACGCTGCAGCCTTTCAGTTCAATCTCGCGCTCCACGATGGCGTTGGTGTTGACCTCGGACTTGCCGTGGAAGATGCCGACCATGGCGATGCGCGCCCCGCCGACGACGAGGCCGAGCAGCAGATCGAGGACGGCCGCCGAGCCCGTCGCCTCGACGGCGAAGCGGAGCGGCCGCCCGCCGAGCGCGGCGGCTATGCTGTCGGGGTCAAGCTCGACCGGCATCGCGTTGGTCACGTCGGCGACGAGCCGGCGCCGCGTCGTCTGCCGCTCCGCGAACAGCACGGGCGCGCAGCCGAAATGATCGAGCGCGAGGCAGACGAGCCCGCCGACCGGGCCGGCGCCGGCCACCAGGATGGGCTCGCTTGTGGGCGCGCCGAGGCGGCGGATGGCGTGTAGTGCGACCGCCAGCGGCTCGGCCAGGGCCGCCACCTCCGGCGCCAGCCCGGCATCGACGGGCAGAACGCCGCTGGCCGGCAGGACGACCTCCTCGGCAAAGCCGCCGTCGCAGACTTCGCCGATGTAGCCGAGCGAGAGGCACAGATTGGGGCGACCGGCCCGGCATTGGAAACAGCGGCCACAGAGTGCCCGCGAGTCGGCGACGACCCGGTCGCCCGGCTTGAGCCCGCTCACGCCGGCGCCGACCTCGAGGACCTCGGCCGCGAACTCGTGCCCCGGCGTCACCGGCAGACGGGCGATCCATTGACCGGTCTTGAAATTGTGCAGGTCGGAGCCGCAGATGCCGGCAGCCAGCACACGCAGCCGCACCTCGCCGGCGCCGGGCGGCGGCGGCGAAGGCACTTCCTCCACCCGGAGATCGCCGATGCCGTGCAGCCGCACCGCGCGCATGATCCCGCGCCGCGCCATCTCAGGATTTCATCGCCTTTTCGCGCAAGCTCGACACCGCGTTGGCGTGGCCGTCGAAGCCCTCGTAGGTGGCGAGCACGCGGGCATGCTTGGCGAGCCCGGGATAGGCGGCGGCGGTGACATAGCCGACCGACGAGCGCTTCATGAAGTCGAACACCGAGAGCGGCGAGCAGGTGCGGGCATGGCCGGAGGTCGGCAATACCGCGTTGGGTCCCAGCACGAAGTTGCCGAGCGGCACCGGCGTGTGCTCGCCGAGCAGGATCTCGCCGGCGTTCTGGATGCGGCCGAGATAGGCGAACGGTTCCTTGGCGAGGATCTCCAGATGCTCCGGCGCGTAGTCGTTGACGAAGGCGATGGCCTGGTCGAAATCGGGCGCCAGCACGATGCCGCCGCGCGGCCCGCACAGCACGGCCGAGGAGAACGCCACGCGCTGCTCGCCCATCTGCTGCCAGTATTCAGGCAGCGCCTTGCGCGCGGCCTCGGCGACGGCCCGGCTGTTGGTGACGAGGAAGGCGGAGGAGTCGGGGCCGTGCTCGGACTCGACGATGAGATCGAGGGCGGCGACCCGGCCGTTCGCGGTTTCGTCGCAAAGGATGATCGATTCCGAAGGCCCCGCGGGAATGCCGGGATCGATGACGTCGGCCAGCAGCCGCTTGGCGGCGACCACATAGGGGCTGCCGGGGCCGACGATCTTGGCCATCTTCGGCACCGTCTGCGTGCCATAGGCGGCGGCGGCCACGCCCTGGGCGCCGCCGCATTTGTAGATTTCCTTCACGCCGGCGAGCTTGGCGGCCACCAGGGTCGCGGCGTCGATATTGCCGTCGGGGCCGGGCGGGGTGACGATGGCGATGCGGGGCACCGCGGCGACGACAGCCGGGATCGTCGTCATCATCACGACCGAGGGGAACGAGCCCTTGCCGCGCGGCACGTAGCAGGCGACCGACGGGATCGGCAGGAAACGGTCGCCGGCATAGGCGCCCGGCCGGATCTCCTTCATCCACATCTCCTCGGGCTTCTGCGCCTCGTGGAAGCGGCGGATGCCGTCGACCGCATATTCGATGGCGGCGATCACCTCGGACTCGACCGTGTCGAACGCGGCCGTGAAATCGGCCGGCGTGGCGGCGATGCGGTCGGCCGTCACCGGGGCCTTGTCGAACTGCCGGGCGAAGCGCGCCAGCGCCTCGTCGCCCTCGGCCTTCACCGCCGCGATGATCGGCCTCACCTTCTCGATGATCGGCCCGAGATCGGCTTCGGAGCGCACGAGGAGTTGGGCGCGCTGCGCGGCACTCAATCTCGATAGATCGTGTAGACTCACGTCAGGCATGGCATCACTCCGTCGGCGGAACGGACACTATCCCGGCGACGCCGCCGCAACGCAATGGTGCTCAAGGCGGCGCAGGGCGTGTTCAAGCAACCACCCCGGTTCCGTCGTAGGGACGAGCAGCGCTCGCCCGCCGTGGGGCCATCCACGATGTCGTCAAGCATGCCGCAGCCGGGAGGGCGAGCGCCGCTCGCCCCTACAAGGCTGGTCCCGTCGGGTCTACCCTTCGAGCGCGCGGCCGAGCTGGGCCACCTGGATCGACTCCTCGCGGATCGAGTCGAGCACGGTGCGGTGGAGGCGCTGGAATTCCGGCGTCGACAGCAGCTCGTAGCGGCGCGGGCGCGCGAGATCGATCGGCACCAGGGTCTTGATGCGGCCGGGCCGGTTGCTCATGACGGCGACGCGGTCGGAGAGATAGACCGCCTCCTCGACGTCGTGGGTGATGAAAAGGACCGTCAGCCGGTGGCGCTCCCAGATGCGCGTAAGCAGCTCTTGCATATGGTGGCGGGTCAGGGCGTCGAGCGCGCCGAAGGGCTCGTCCATCAGCAGCATGCGCGGCCGGTAGGAGAGCGCGCGGGCGATGGCGACGCGCTGCTTCATGCCGCCGGAGAGCTCGTTCGGATAGGCCGCCTCGAAACCGTCGAGCCCGACCAGGGCGAGCTGCTCGCGCGCGATGTCCCGCACCTCCGAGGGCTTGCAGCCGGCGGCGGCGAGGGCGAAGGCGACATTGCCCTCCGCCGTCAGCCAGGGCAACAGGGTGTAGCTTTGGAAGACGACGCCGCGATCGAGGCCGGGCGCGGTGATCGGCTCGTCGTCGATCGTGACGGCGCCCCGGTCCATGCTCTCCAGGCCGGCGACGATCGACAGCAGCGTGGACTTGCCGCAGCCGGAGGTGCCGACGAGGGCGACGAATTCATTCTCGCCCACGTCGAGGTCGACGCCGGCAAGCGCGACGACTTCGCCGCGGTCGGTCCGGTAGGCCTTGCCGAGACCGCGGATCACAAGCTTCGGTCGCGCCATCAGCGGGCCCGCAGGTAGCGGAACAGGCGGCGATGGGCCACCTTCATCGTCTGGTCGGTCGCCAGGCCGAGGACTCCCAGCAGGAGCAGATAGCCGAACATCGTGTCGACCTGGAAGAAGCGCATGCTCGTATTGATCCGATGGCCCAGCCCCGAGGTGGCAGCCACGAGTTCTGCCACGACGAGCCACGTCCAGGCCCAGCCGAGGCTGATGCGTAGGGAATCCCAGATCGCCGGCATGGCGGAGGGCAGTACGATACGCAGGAGTATTTTCGCCTCCGACATCTCCAGCGTACGCCCGAGGTTGATGAAATCCCGCGGCACCGACTTCACGTTGTCCATCACCAGCAGCACCTGCTGAAAGAAGGTGCCGATCCAGATGATGAGGAATTTCTGCTCATCACCAATGCCCACCCAGACGATCGTGAGCGGCACGAAGGCTACGACGGGCATGTAACGAATGAAATCCACGAGCGGCTCGATCGCCGCCTCCCATCGACCATAGCAGCCTATGACGATGCCGATCGGCACCGCGCACACCGTCGAGATCAGGAATCCCACGGTGATGCGGTAGACGCTGACGCGCGTGTCCTCGACGAGGTCGCCGCTTGCCGCAAGCTCGACGAGACGGGCGAGGACCGCGCGGGGAGACGGGAGGAAGAGCGGCCCGATCAGCTCGAGCGCGGTGACAAGCCACCAGGCAAAGCCGAGCCCGACGAAGACGGCTGTGGCAATTCCAATGAACTCCGCGGCCGAGATCGGCCTGCCGAGAGCGCTCGACCGCCGTACTTTGGGCCGAGGACGGGGCTTCCCGTCCGCGGCCTTCGCCTCAGGAGGTGGCGGCATCCATGAATCGGCTGTCGATCAAGGCGGCGAGGTCCACGTCCTGGGTGAGGACGCCGGCCTTGAGGGCGGCGGCCTTCACCGCCGGCACCACCTTGTGGACGAAATTGCCGGATAGCTCGGTCTTGTTCTCGGCCAGCGAATAGTAGGTGACGCCGTCGAAGCCGGTGGCCAGATCTTCGGGCTTGGCTCCCACCGCCTCCGAGATAATGGCACGGCCCTCGGCCGTGTTGGCCCGGTAGTCGGCGAGCGCCGCGTCCCACGATTTCAGGAGCGCCACGATCTGCCCGGGCTTCTCGCTGACGAATTCGTCGCGGACGATGAAGACGTCGGAGATCAGGCCGGGATTCTCGCCCGCGGAATAGAGCAGCTTGACCTTGTCGCTCTGGGCCTTGGCGAGGCTGATATACGGCTCGTAGGTGACGGCCACCGGCACCCGTCCGGCGATCAGCGCCGAGCCGGCGTCGGCGGCCGGCATCGGCACCTTCTGGATGTCGTCGATGCTCATGCCGTTGGCGGCCAGGGCATAGTTCAGGAGGATGTCGCTGGTCGTGCCCTCTTCGTAGGCGACCTGCTTGCCCTTGAGGTCGGCGATCGATCCGACCGCGCCGGCCGAAATGATCGCATCGGCGGTCATGGACACGTCGAGCAGCGCCACGATCTTGATCGGCAGTCCGGCCGCCGCGAACGCCATCGAGGTGTGGGTGGCGATGTTGCCGCACTGCAGCTGGCCCGCCGCCAGCGCCGCGTTGATGTCGGCGTCGGTCGTGAAGTTGACGATCTCGACCTCTTCGAGGCCGTTCGCCTTGAAGATCCCCTTCTTGGCCGCGATGTACCAGATGCCGTAGCCGAGCCACGGCTCGATCCCCATCTTGATGGCGCCCGCCTCGGGTTTGCTCGGAATATCGCCTGCCAGGGCCCGCCTGATGGCGGACCCGGCCAGCAGCGTTGCAGCGCCGGCCTGCAGAACACTCCGGCGGTTTGGTGACCAGCTCATCGACGTCCCTCTCTCCCAGATCGTGCCATGGGGCAGGCACGCTTCGCGCCGATTTATTCACACGCGCGGCACAGCGTCAATCAGGGCGCATGTCGTGCCGATCAAAGCAGCGGTACCAACAGCAGGGTATGGTCTCGGGCGTGGGCGATATTGCGAGAAGGTCAGATTGGAGCGGGTGAAGGGAATCGAACCCTCGTCGTAAGCTTGGGAAGCTTCTGCTCTGCCATTGAGCTACACCCGCGCCTCGCTCCGCTTATAGGACAGGCCGCCGCCGCGTTCAAGACGGCGGCCCAACCACCGGCATCTCATCCGCCCGGCAGCCGGCCTGGCGCGCCGCCTCCAGCAGCTGCTGCCAGGTGTTGCGGTCGAGCGGGATGCCCTGCCGCTCGCGCTCTGCGCGCATGCGCCGCTCCGGCTCGCCCGGCACCATCACGCCCTCGAATCCGGCACGCGCGGGCGAGGACTTCACCCAGTCGCAGAGCGCATCGGCCTCCGCCTTCCACCCGCTCGCGTTCGCCAGCGCGGCCGGATCGATGATGACCGACAGCATGCTGTTGATGATCGTGTCGGAAGCCTGGGTCTCCGGCCGGTTGGTGCCGCCGCCCGCGAGCGCGCCGGCCAAGAGGTCGCACATCAGCGCCAGCCCATAGCCCTTGTGCTCGCCGAACGGCAGCAGGGCGCCCATCGGCTGGGAAAACATGACCGCGGGATCGGTCGTCGGCTGGCCGGCGGAATCGAGGAGCGCGCCTTCGGGCGCCGGCCGGCCCTTGTTGCGGGCGACCTTGATCTTGCCGAACGCCACCTTGCTGGTGGCCA
>JBGPEQ010000037.1:0-13912 GCA_041482855.1 Dongiaceae bacterium
GACCAGTCGAAGGTCATGACGAACCCAAATGGGCCACGCGCCGGTAGACGCGGTCGACTCCGCGCGCCACCGGATAGCACAGCACGAAGTAGACGATCAGGAGCGCGGTATAGACCTCGAAAGGATGGAAGGTGTTGCCCACGACGACCTGGGACTGTCGGAGCAGCTCGGGCACGGCGATGGAGGCGCCGGCAATGGCGCTGTCCTTGATGGCGAAGATGAGGAGCGATCCCAACGGTGGCAGCATGCGGATCAGTGCCTGCGGCAGGATGATCGTGCGAATGGCCTGCAGGCGCGACATGCCGAGCACGAGGGCGGCGTGCAGCTGTCCCTTGCGCACCGAAGTGAGGCCGGCACGCACGGTCTCGGCGACATAGGCCCCAAGATGAACGCCCAGCGCCAGGACGCCCGCAGTGGTCGTGCTGAGAGATACGCCGACAAGGAGCGGAAAGGCAAAGTACGTCCACACCAGGATAACGAGCAGCGGTATCGCGCGCATGGAGTCGACGTAGAATCCCAGCACTATGTCCGCGACACGGCCGCCGTAGGTCCGCAGCGCGCCGACCATTACACCGATGAGGAAGCCCAACGCCATGGACAGGCCGCTGACAAAGAGCGTCATCCACAGCGCCTTCAGCAGGAACTGCCAGCTGTTCAGCAGGGGTGAGATATCGATGTCCATGGCAGAACGCGACAGACCGGTGACGTAGGGGCGGGTCTCAGACCCGCCCCCGCAGACTATCCGATAGGGAGCCGACTAGTCGGATCACTCGCCCTTGAGTACCCGCAGCTCCTCGGCCGTCACATTGTCCTTGGTCTCGTCATAGACCGCCTGCAGCCAGTCGCGGAAGACCGTGTCCTTCTTGTCGACGGCCATGCCGACGTCGGTCGCCATCTCGCTGCTCTTGAGGCAGTCGTCGCCGAGCGGAAACACGATCAGGCCGGATACCTGCTTGTTCAGGTTCGGCCACGCCGAGTTGTCGATCGGCGCGACGTCGGCGCGCTTCGACATGATCTCCTCGACCGGCGCGTTGGCGCCCGATCCGGTGACGCCCTTGAGTTGCATCTTCTTGAAGCGCGTCGGCGCCCAGGTCTCCGGCGGCGTGCCCGTGAAGTAGGCCATGGTGACGTCCGCGCGGTCGAGGTCGTCGACGCTCTTGAGGCCGTTGATCTTGGCGTTGTCGGCGCGCCCGAAGAAACACAGGCTCGATTTCGAGTAGACGATGAAATCGACCACCTCGAGCCGCTTCGGCGTCACAGACAGCGGCGCAATGGAAATGTCGGCGTCGCCCGTGGCGAGGATCGGCACCTTGGTCTCGTGGCTGACCGGAATGATCTCGGTCTTGACCCCGAGCCGCTTGGCATATTCCTCCGCCAGCACCCAGGCCGGTCCGGAGAACTGCGGGCCGCTCCCGGTGGTGTTTTCCGGCAGCCACGGAAACTCGCCGATGGCGGCGAGACGCAGCACGCCGCGCTCCTTGACTTTGTCGATGGTCGGGCTCTGGCCGGGTGCCGGGACATCGCTGCCGGCCCAGGCCGACCCGGCGACGACAGCCGCCAACCCGCAGGCGGCGGCTCCCTTGATGATATTGGAAAGACGCATGGTTTCACTCCCTGAGATCGGTGTTTGCATTGCCGGCGGCCGCCGGCTCTTTGATGTTCGCCCCTCGGGCGGGGCGAATCTGTCGCGCCATATTGCGGCGCGCGGCGAATTGTATACATTTAGCCAATCTAGGCAAGCAGGAGTTCCCGTGTCCCGTCGCCTGCAAATTCAGAACCGCAGACCCATCAAGCGCCGGTCGGCGTCGATGGCGGCCGCGCCGGTATTGCCGCTTGTGCGCCCGCGCAACTTGGCCGAGCAGGTGGCCGACGTCATCGTGGACGGCATCGCCTCGGGCGCGCTCGGGCCGGGACAACGGCTGGTGGAGACGGACCTTGCGCAACAGCTGCGGGTCAGCCGCGTGCCGCTGCGCGAGTCGATGAAGATGCTGGAGGCGCAGGGCATCCTCGAAAGCGTCCCCCACCGAGGGGCCCGTGTGGCGGATTTCGACGATGCCAAGATCGACCACATCTGCGAAGCGCGCGTGGCGCTCGAGAAGATTGCGCTGCGCGACGCAATGAACGTCTATCGCAAGGAGCCGGAGCGCCTGGCCAGGCTCGATCAGATTGTCGCCGCCATGGAGCGCGCTGCCGATTCGCTCGACTGGACAGCCATCAGCAAGGCCGACCTCGCCTTCCATCGCGAGATCTGCGAAGCCTCCGGCAACGATGTCGTCATCACCCTGTGGGAGACGCTGGCCCGCCATGTACTCATCGTGTTCGGCCACGAGATCCGCAGCGAACAGGACGCTGCCGGGATGGGGCCGCAGCATCGCCGCGTGCGCGATATGCTGCTCACTGCGGACTTGCCGGCTTTGGAAGCGGAGATCGAGCGCCACATCACGCGCCTGCGCAATCGCCGCAAGGCGGGCGCGATTCGCCGTGGAGGACGGGTATGACCGAACCGCTGACTGCGCGGCTCGCCCACTGCTACACGGCGGCGGTGCATGACGTGATGCGCGCGATGGGGCTGCGCGACTTCGTCCTGCCGCACGAGATTGCGCCGTTGCGCGCGGACTCGAAGACTGCAGGGCCGGCCTTCACCTTCCACGGCCGGGTCGATCCGGGCATCGCGGCGCACGATACCTACATGGGATGGACCGCCTTCCTCTCGCAGGCGCCGTCTGGCTGTGTCGTCGTCTGCCAACCCAATAACCGGACCGTTGCTCATATGGGCGAGCTGTCGGCGGAAACGCTGAAGCGTCGCGGCGTGCAAGGCTATATCGTCGATGGCGGCTGCCGCGATGTGGCCTTCATCCGCCAGATCGCCTTTCCCGTGTGGTGCCGCTATGCGACGCCCGCCGATATCGTCGGTTATTGGTTGCCCGAGGGGCTGGGATCGCCGATCGAGATCGGCGGCGTCGCTATTCGCACGGGCGACTATGTTCTCGCCGACAGCGACGGTGTCGTCGTCCTGCCGCAGGATAGGGCGAGCGACATAGTCGCAGAGGCCGAGCGGGCAATGGTTACCGAGAATCAGGTCCGCAATACCATCCTCGACGGCATGGATCCGCAGCAGGCTTATCTGAAATATCGCAAGTTTTGAGCGCAGGCCCCCGTGGCCGCCCTAAGCGTTTGCGGACGTTCCCGTGCCGTATTTCTGTCGCAGCAGCTTCTTGTCAAGCTTCCCGACGCTCGTCTTGTCGATGGCTTCGACGAAGAGAATCCGTTCGGGGATAGCGGTCTTGGACAAGGTGCCCGCAGCGACGAACGCAAGCAGATGAGTCTTGATGGCATCGGGGTTCACGGTTGCCTTCGCCTCGGCGCGCGCCACGACGAGGGCCAACGGCCGCTCGCCCCAGCGCGCATCGGGGACGCCGATGACCGCCACCTCCGCCACCGCCGGGTGACGCGAGATCAGGCTTTCGAGGTCGAGCGACGAGATCCATTCGCCGCCGCTCTTGATCACGTCCTTCAGGCGGTCGGTGATCTGGACGTAGCCGTTGGGATCGATGTTCGCCACGTCCTGGGTGTGGAGATAGCCGCCGCGCCAGAGCTGTTCGGAGGCCGCGGGATCGCCGCCATAGGCCTGGGTCAGCCAGGGCGCGCGCGCCACGACCTCGCCCACCGCCTTGCCGTCATGGGGAAGATCGCGCATGTCCGGGTCGACGATGCGCAGATCCACCAGCGGCAACGGCTTGCCGGTCTTGCAGCGCAGCGCCAGCTGTTCGTCGGCGTCGAGGACGAGTCCGGGCTTCACCTGCGCACTGGTCAGGATCGGGCCGGTCTCGGACATGCCGTAGCCGCACCAGGCCTCGATGCCGCGCTCGGCGGCGCGGCGGGCGAGTCCGAGCGTCATCGCGGAGCCGCCGACGACGAGCTTCCAGCCCTTGAGATCGGTCGCGGCGGACTCTGGCGCGTCCAGCACCATCTGCAGGATCGCCGGCACGCAGTGGGAGAAGCTGACGCGTTCCTTTTCGATCAGCTTCAGGAGCGAAGAAGGCTGATAGCGGCCGGGGTAGACCTGCTTCACCCCCAACAGCGTAGCGAGAAACGGAAAGCCCCAGGCGTGAACGTGGAACATCGGGGTCAACGGCATGTACACGTCGCCCCAATGAAAGCGCTGCCCCGCCGGCGGCATGGCAAAGTTCAAGCCGCTGCCCAGCGTGTGCAGCACGATCTGGCGATGGCTGAAGGCGACCGCCTTCGGCTGGCCCGTGGTGCCCGTCGTATAGAAGCTGGTGGCGCGCGTATTCTCGTCGAATTCCACAAAGTCGTGGGCGGCGTCGGCGGCCGCCAGCAAGCCTTCGTACTCGCCGGCGAATCCCGCGGGCGCCGTCGGATCGCCGCCATCGGCGATCAGAACGAAGCGATCGAGCGCGGCGAGCTGCCCGCGCAGCTGCTCGATCACCGGCAGGAAGTCGCGATGGACCAGCAGCACCCCGGCCTTCGCATGGTTGAGGCAGTAGGCGATCTGCTGCGGGTTGAGCCGCACGTTCACGGTCACCAGCGTCGCGCCCATCATCGGCACGGCGAAATAGCATTCGAGGTAGCGATGGCTGTCCCAATCCATCACCGCCACCGCGCTGCCATGCTTGACGCCGAGGCTCGCGAGCATGTTCGCCACTCGCGCCAACCGGCCGCGAAAATCGCGATAGCGATAGCGGAACTGGTCGCGGTAGACGATCTCCTGGTCCGCCGCGAGCGCCATCGGCGTGTGCAGCAACTGCTTGATCAACAGCGGATAGGCATAGGCCGATGATGCGGCCGGCATCTCTTCAGCGGACATGATGTCCTCCCCGAGCACGGACGGCCGTCGATCCGACAGGTTGCTCCCTGCCTGGGTTCGTGGCCGGCCGGTATTTTGCGACCGCAAACTATTGCACGATCGGGAGTGGTGGAGTAGGTCGCTTCGAACTCGACAGGAACGTCGCCTTCGCGTCTACTTGGCTGCTCCTGGCAGCCGGAGGACGGAATGAGGCTGGACGGCAAGGTCGTGTTGGTCACGGGCGCCACTTCGGGCATCGGCGCCGCCATCGCCGAAGCCTGCGCCGACGCCGGCGCCACCCTCATGCTCACGGGCCGCTCTGCCGAACGCGGGAACCTTGCTCTGAAGCGGGCGCAAACCCAAGGTGGGCAGGCCCAGTTCCTCGCCGGCAATCTCAGCGAACCGCATTGGCCCGACGAGATCGTCGCCGAGACCGTAAAGCGCTTCGGCCGGCTCGACGTGCTCATCAACAACGCCGGCATCGTCTACCGCGGCACGGTCGCCGACTGCAGCGACGTGGAGTGGGACGATATCGTCGCCGTGAACATGACGGCGGTCTTCCGCCTCAGTCGCGCTGCCGTCCGGCAAATGCGCGTGCAGTCCGGCGGCACCATCGTCAACATCGCTTCCGATTGGGGCCTGGTCGGCGGCCGCAACGCCTTCGCCTATTGTGCCAGCAAGGGGGCCGTCGTGCAGATGACCCGGGCCATGGCCGTCGACCACGCCAAGGACCACATCCGCGTCAACTGCGTATGCCCCGGCGACGTCGACACGCCGATGCTGGCCTCCGGCATCGCCAAGCGTGGCATGACGCATGAGCAAGGGCTGAAACATCTTGGCGATCAGGTCCCGCTCGGCCGCGTGGCCCGACCCGAGGAAATCGCTGGGGCCGTGGTGTTTCTGGCCAGCGACGCCTCATCTTACATGACCGGGGCCATGCTGGCGGTCGACGGCGGCAACACGGCGACTTAGGCAACGACGCGCCTAGAACTGCAGGTCGGCCACGACCGGAAAGTGATCCGAACCGACTTCGCCGCCTACTTCGTGGCCGGTGACAGTGATGGCCTGGCCGACAAGGATGTGGTCGATCTTGAGGCCGAACGGCAGCCAGCGTGACGCCCAGGTGGGCGACAGGTCAAAGCCGCGAGCGCTGTCGCGCAACCCCGTCGCCGCCAGCAGATCGCGGAACAGCGGCGACCACGCGTGCAGTTGAAGTCGCCAAGCAGGACCGTCCGCTCGACGCCGGGTCCCGCGATCAGATTTGGCAATGCCTGCAAGGCGGCGTAGCGCTCCGCTGCAATCCGACCGATGAGCGGCGGTGGCGGGTGAATGCCGACGATCCGCAGGCAGGCCACCTCATTGCCCGCTCCTTCCGGGCAGATGCGTGCGACGATGGCGGGAAAGCCGTCGGGTTGTGGCAGCTTGATGATGGCCGCGTCGGACAGCGGTATCCGGCTGAAGAGGAAGAGCGAAAAGACCGACGGGGACTGGCCATCGATCACATAAGGATAGCGTGCGCGCAGGGGCGCCAGCCCGGCCGCCCAGCGGTCCGTATTCTCCGGCAGAAAGACGATATCGGGATCCAGCCGCTCGATCTCCGCCCGCACGAGGTCGTAGCGGTCGCTGCTGGCATGGACGTTGATGGTCATGATGCGCAGGCGATGCGAGCCCACTCCGGCCGTCGCCGCGTTGGCCTCGAATGACGCATAGGACGCCAGCCGCCACGCCGGGACGATCGCCAGCATGGCCGCAACGACCAACCACCGCCAGCGCCCGCGCAACAGGAAGTACGCGGCCGTGATGGCGAACCCGAACAGGTATTGCACCAGGAAATGCGAGCCCAACTCGAACAGCCAGTAGAAGCGCCCGAGTTCCCCCAGCAGCATCGCGATAGCGGCCGCGATCACGCCGGCCACGACGATCCGGTCCAGCCAGCGAAGGCGCGAACGTGTTGGCAGGTAGTACGCCATCGCCCCAATTGTCTAGGAATTTGTGTCGGATTTGCGGCCGCCAATCCGGCGGTTCGAGTGCCCCTACCACTTCCTGACGTCGGCGAGCGTCAGATCGAGCGCCTTCTTCGTCAGCTCGATGAACTCGTCGATATTCGCCTTGGTCCAGATCAGCGGCGGTGAGAGCAACATGGTGTCGCGCGTGGCCCGCATGACCAGGCCGATATTGAAGCAGTGATCGCGGCAGATGGTGCCGACTTTGCCGACCGGCTCATAGGTCTGCCGCTTCGCCTTGTCCTTCACCAGCTCGATGGCGCCGATGAAGCCGACGTTGCGGACCTCGCCGACCAGCGGATGATCTTTCAACTCCTGCAGGCGCTGCGTCAGATAGGGACCGGTCTCATCGTGCACGCGGTCGACGATGCCTTCCTCGCGCAGGATGCGGATGTTTTCGATTGCCACCACGCAAGAAACGGGATGGCCGGAATAGGTGTAGCCATGGTTGAAGTCGCCGCTCTCGAACAGCACCTTGGCCACCCGGTCGCAGATCATGGCCGCCGAGAGCGGCAGATAGCCTGACGTGAGGCCCTTCGCCAGCGTCATGAAATCCGGCTCGATCTGGAAATGGTCGCTGGCGAACCAGCGGCCGGTGCGGCCGAAGCCGCAGATCACCTCGTCGGCCACCAGCAGCACATCGTACTTGCGGCAAATGCGCTGGATCTCCGGCCAGTAGCTGTCCGGCGGGATGATGACGCCGCCCGCACCCTGGATCGGCTCGGCGAAAAAGGCCGCCACATTCTCCGCGCCCAGCTCGAGGATCTTGTCTTCGAGCGCGCGCGCGGCTTGCAGGCCGAACTCGGCGGGCGACAGCTTGCCGCCGAGACCGTACCAGTAGGGTTGCATGATGTGGACGAAGCCGGGCAGCGGCAGGTCGGCGAGCTGATGCATGTAGTTCATGCCGCTTATACTAGCCGCCACCATGGTGCTGCCGTGGTAACCATTCTCGCGGGCGATGATGGTCTTCTTGCTCTTCTTGCCCTGCAGGTTCCAGAACTGCCGGATCATGCGGGCAATGGTGTCGTTGGCGTCCGAACCGGACAGGCCGTAGAACACATAGTTGAGATTGCTTGGCGTCATCTCCGCCAGAATCTGTGTCAGCTCGACGGCCGGCGGCGTCGAGGTCTTGAAGAACGTGTTGTAGTAGGGCAGCTCCAGCATCTGCCGGTGTGCGACCTCGGCCAACTCCTTGCGACCGTAACCGACATTGACGCACCACAGCCCGGCAAAGGCGTCGAGCAGCCGACGCCCCTCGGAATCCCACAGATAGGTGCCGTCGGCCTTGACGATGATGCGCGCGCCGGATTGCGCGAGACTTTTGTGCTCGGTGAACGGATGCAGGTGATGCTCGCGATCGAGCGCCTGCCAATGGGCGGTGCTGTTGCGGGGGGCGGTTACTGTACGGGTCATGATGGACACTCCGTGAGTGAAGATGCGCAATGAACGCTGGTCCGCCGACGACCAGGGGCCGGGCGGTCAGGACTCACTCAGCGGGAGCTACGGCCTAAACCCGATGCGGGCGCAGAGGATCAGCAGGTCGAACTTGCGCGACAGCCGCGTACAGCCACCGCCCGACCGATCTCGCCGGTGGGCGCCGCAACAAGAAGCGAACGGTGCTCTGACCTCAACCATTGACGAAGCTTAGCACAATTCAACGCTACTTTGGATAGGGGCGGCGTGCGGCTCCTCGCCCCTCAACGGCGCGATCCTAACGAACCGTTAAGATCGAGGATTCAGCGTTGCCGCACAGTAATGTTCGGAATGTCCGGGTTTGCTGAATCGTAACTGCTGGCGCCCACAATCCCGGTCGACGCTGCAGGGGAGCCGCCGGCATGACCGTATCGCCTCGACTATTCGCGCTTGTTTTCGCCGTGGTCGCGGCTCTGGCCGGGCCCGTTGCCGCCGGGGTGCCGATCCTCGGGGCCGACGGACAGGTGCCGAGCCTGGCGCCGCTCCTGAAGGGCGTGACGCCGTCGGTCGTCAACATCGCCGTCATGGGCAAGAAGAGCAACGATCCGGAGGTCGCCGGTTCAGGAGTAATCGTCGACGCGAAGGCCGGCTACGTCCTGACCAACCATCACGTCATCGAGCATGCCGACCGGATCGTCGTGACGCTGAAGGACAATCGCAAGTTCGACGCCACGCTCGTGGGCAGCGATCCCGATACCGACATCGCGCTGCTGAAGATCGCGGCCGAAAACCTGACGGCGCTGCCGCTCGGTGACGCCGATCGCCTGGAGGTCGGCGATTTCGTGCTGGCCATCGGCAATCCGTTCGGGCTCGGTCAGGCCGTGACCTCCGGCATCGTCAGCGCGCTCGGCCGCACCGGCCTGGGCCTCGAAAGCTACGAGAACTTCATTCAGACGGACGCCTCGATCAATCCAGGCAATTCCGGCGGCGCGCTGGTCAACCTGCGGGGCGAACTGGTCGGCATCAATACCGCCATCTTCACGCCCGGCGGCGGCAATGTCGGCGTCGGCTTTGCGGTGCCGATCAATATGGCCGAGAGTGTAATGAA
The DNA here is from genome assembly GCA_041482855.1 of Dongiaceae bacterium. Lineage (GTDB taxonomy): Bacteria > Pseudomonadota > Alphaproteobacteria > Dongiales > Dongiaceae > JBGPEQ01. Next base: position 9,332 of record JBGPEQ010000037.1, read on the forward strand.
GCAGCTCGTCGCCAATGGCGAAGTCCATCGCGGCCGCCTGGGCGTGCAGGTCAAGGATCTCACGCCCGAATTGGCCGAGAGCATGGGCGTCGGCGCTCGGCAGGGCGCCATCGTGGATTTCGTCGACGTGCTGTCGCCGGCCCAAAGGGCGGGCCTCGCGCCCGGCGATATCATTCTGTCGGTCGACGGCGACCCCGTGCACAGCGCTGCCGATCTCCGCAACCGCGTCGGCCTGACGCAGGTGGGCCACAAGATCCAGTTGACCCTGCTGCGCGATAACGCCTCTAAGACCCTCGATGTCACTATCGAGTAGGGCGGACGCCGCCGTTCACACGTTCAGCAGCAGGTGCTCGCGTTCCCAGGAACTGATGACGCGCTGATAGGCCTCCAATTCGGAGCGCTTCACCGCCGCGAAGGCACGGATGAAGCGTTCGCCCAGGATCGGCCGGATCGGCTTGCACTGCTCGAAGCGGTGGAGAGCGTCATATAGGGTCCTCGGCAGCGTGTGTTTCAGTCGATAGGCACTGCCTTCGATCTGCTCGGTCGGCTTCAGGCGTTCAACCATGCCGAGGTAGCCGCAGGCCAGCGACGCCGCCATCGCCAGATAGGGATTGGCGTCGGCACCGGCCAGCCGGTTCTCGATCCGCCGCGCCGCCGCCGAGGAGATCGGCACCCGTAGTCCGACCGTGCGGTTGTCGACGCCCCAATGCACGTTGATGGGCGCGTCGAGATAGGGTTGCAGCCGGCGGTAGGAGTTCACGTTCGGCGCCAGCAGCGGCATCACGAGCGGCAGATAGCGCTGCAGCCCCGCCACATGATTGCGGAAGAGGGCGGTGTCGCGGCCGTTGTTGTCGGCGAACAGGTTGCGGCCGGAGGCCTTGTCCAGCACGGACTGATGTACATGCATGGAGCTGCCGGGCTCGTTGGCGAGTGGCTTTGCCATGAAGGTGGCGTAGACCTTGTGGCGCATGGCCGCGTGCCGCACCGTCCGCTTGAATATGAAGGTCTGGTCGGCCAGGGCGAGTGGATCGCCGTGGTTGAAGTTGATCTCCATCTGCGCGTTGCCGCTTTCATGGGTCAGCGTATCGATGTCGATCTCCTGCTTCTCGCAGTAGTCGTAGACGTCCTCGAAGATCGGATCGAATTCATTGACGGCATCGATGCCGTAGGATTGGCGTCCCGTTTCCGGCCGGCCTGAGCGGCCAATGGGCGGCAGCAGCGGCAAGTCCGGGTCGGTGTTGACCTGGACCAGGAAGAACTCGAGCTCCGGCGCGATCACCGGCTTCCAGCCGCGGTCGTCGTAGAGCTGCAGCACCCGCTTCAGCACGTAGCGTGAGGCGATCTCGACCGGGCTGCCATCCTGGTTGAAACAGTCGACGATGACCTGCGCTGTCGGTTCGTCGTACCACGGCACGATGCTGATGGTGTCCGGGTCGGGCTGCAGGTTGACGTCATGGTCCTGCGGCCCCATCACCTCGTCGTCTTCGTCCTCGGCATATTCGCCGGTGACGGTCTGGATGAAGATGCTTTCAGGCAGGCGCAGGGAATGCTCGCGCGTGCTCTTGATGAATTTCGTCGCCGGCAGGATCTTGCCACGCGCGATGCCCGACATGTCCGGCACCAGACATTCGACCTCACCGACCTTGCGCTCGGTCAGCCATTCTTCGAGTTTCGACATGGATTGATGGCGCGCCTTGAAATGCCGGGGAGGCAGAGGTTAGGCCTACCATGCCGCTTGAAAACTTGGCAAGCCGGGCCACAAGGCTGCGTTGATGTATTGGATTGGAGAGATTGCATAGTGGCATGGACTATATCGCTATATCACACGACTTAACGGTCGCGTGAGGCAGGTCGGCCCGCCGGCGCCGCGGCCGCAGATTTCGTCGCCGGCGAACTCATGTACCTGGACGCCCGCCGCCGCGAGTCGTTCCCTGGTCTTCCGATTGCCGGTCCGCAGCAGGCAGATCCGCGGCGCCACGGCAAGCACGTTGCAGCCCATGGACTCGAACTCCTCGTCGGGCACCTCGATCAGCCCGATGCCGCGTGCGAGCAGGAACTCTCGGAACGGCACCGGCAGCAGCGGTGAGTAGACCACGGCCAAGTCCTCTGCGACCGGCGAGATCATCGACATCAGGTGGAAGACATCGGCCGGTCCGCGCCAGTGGGGCAGGGGCACGACCACTAGCTCGATACCGTCGCCAAGCAGCTCGCGCAGTTGGCGGATGCCTTCGTCATTGGTCCGATAGCCGCGGCCGACCGCCAGCGTCCTCTGGTCCAGCCACGTAACGTCGCCGCCCTCGAGGCGGCCGTCGCCCGAAATGGCGCCGGCGAGCGGCACGCCGATTTCGCGCAGCAGCTCGGCCACCGCGGCCGGCTCCGTGCGCCGGTCGGCCTTGCCCATGCTGCAGAGGATGACGCCCTTGTCGGTCGGGATCGCGGCGTCGCGCGGATAGAGCGAATCCATCGTTACGGACTCCTCCCTCGACAGGAACGTGACTTCCGCGCCCAAGTCCTTCAGCAATCCGACGAATCCGTCATACTCGGTGATCGCGCGGTCGAGATCCGGACGCCCGTAGTAGTTCAGCTGCCGCCATTGCCGATCGATCCGGCCGTCGTCGACGAAGGCGTCGCGTACGTGCTTCAGCAGCAATCGCTGGATTTGTCCGACGTCGGATTGGGCAGTGGTCGGCATCGCGATGATCGCTCCTCGGTCGGCTAGCGGCAGACTGCGACGGCACTAGCGATGTGACGCCGTGGGCGCAACCCTTGACCTTCGGAGGATCGCGGGCAGGATGCTTCAACCCATCCTATCGTTCGGTCTCCATGCAGCGTCCACAGCACGCCCCTTCCTATTACGCGGCCACCGCCATTGGCGCGCCTGACTGTCCCGCGCTCGAAGGCGCGGTCGAGGCGGACGTGTGCGTGATCGGCGCGGGTTACACCGGCGTCTCGACGGCGCTGAACCTGGCCGAGCGCGGCTATTCCGTGGTCGTGCTGGAGGCGGCGCGCATCGGCTGGGGTGCTTCCGGCCGCAACGGCGGCCAAATCTGCTCCGGCTATTCGCCGAGCATGCGGAAGATCGCCGGCTGGGTCGGCATCGAGGAGGCCAAGCGCCTGTGGGACATGGCCGAGGAGGCCAAGGCCATCATCCGCGAGCGGGTCGCGCGCCACGACATTCGCTGCGACCTCAAGCCCGGCCATCTGCTCGGCGCCGCCAAGCCGCAGGACATGGACGAACTGAAGACCGAACTGGATCTGCTGCGCGAGTGCCACGGCTACAACGAAGCGCGCCTGGTGAACGGCGACGAGATCCGGTCGATGGTGGCGACCGGTATCTATCACGGCGGTATGTACGACGCCGGCGGCGGCCATCTGCATCCGCTCAACTACAATCTCGGGCTGGCGCGCGCGGCGATCGAAGCCGGCGCGAAGATCTTCGAGGGTTCGCGCGTCGAGCGCATCGATTTCGCTGCCAAGCCGACGGCGCATACGGCATCCGGCTCCGTCACCGCTCGCTACCTCGTGCTGTGCGGCAACGCCTATATGGGCGATTTGGTGCCAGCTATCCGCCGCAAGATCATGCCGGTCGGCACCTACATCGCGACCACCGAGCCCTTGGCCGACAATCGCGCGCGCGCGCTGATTCCGAGCGACACGGCCGTCAGCGATACGAAGTTCGTGCTCGACTACTACCGCCTGACCGCCGACCATCGCCTGCTGTTCGGCGGTCGCGTCAGCTACACCACTCTGCCGCCGGCCAATCTCAAGCAGGCGATGCGGCGCACCATGCTTTCGGTCTTTCCCCATCTGACCGACGTGAATTTTGAGCATGCCTGGGGCGGCAACGTCGCCATCACCGTCGAGCGAACGCCGCATATCGGCCGGTTCGGCGGCAACGTCTATTTCGCACACGGGTTCTCCGGCATGGGCGTGGCGCTCACGGGCGTCGCGGGCAAGGTCATCGCCGAGGCCATCGCCGGTACGGCTGAGCGCTTCGACGTGTTTGCGCGCCTGCCGCACACCACCTTCCACGGGGGCAAGCTGCTGCGCACGCCGATGCTGGCGCTGGCCATGCTGTGGTATCGGATGCGGGATTGGATGTAGCCTGAACAGAGGTGACCCATGGACCAGAGACTGAGCGTCGTCACTCTCGGCGTCGCCGACCTCTCTCGCGCCCGCCGCTTCTACGAGACCGGGCTCGGCTGGAAGGCGGCGCGCGGCAGCAGCGAACATGTCGTGTTCTTCCAGGCCGGCGGCATGGTGGTGGCCCTCTTTCCGCTCACGGAGCTTGCCAAGGATGCGAGCATCGCCAACGATGGCCACGGCTTCGGCGGCATCACGCTGGCGCAGAACCTGCGCACGAAAGAGGATGTCGATGCGGCGCTGGCGCAGGCGAAGGCCGCCGGCGCCCGTATCCTGAAGCCGGCGCAGGACACGTTCTGGGGCGGCTATTCCGGCTACTTCGCCGAGCCCGACGGCCATCCCGGGGACGTCGCGTGGAATCCTCACTGGAACCTCGACGCCGGCGGCAATGTGAAGATACCCGGCTGATCCGAGAGAGGGCGATCATGGCCAGGGCCA
>JBGPEQ010000038.1:0-13896 GCA_041482855.1 Dongiaceae bacterium
CATCGGAGCGATGTGGGATGCCGACGGCGGGTCCGGCATTGGAGCGATCATAGCGCGACACCGGGTCGCCGTCTGTGACCAGTGTCACAGGAAATGCACGGCCGCGCCGCCGCTGACGCCGATAGTCTCGCCCCTAGGCATATGTTCGGCCACGCCGGACGTGTCGCCAGCGTTCGATCGGCGGTGATCTGCATCACATCGCGCGGCGTCGGCGGAGCGCGGCATGCCCCGGCATCTCGCTGCGGTCCCCGTCGGCGTGCGATCGAGCGATCGGTTGGGAAATCGGCGCGTGTCCCCACGCGACCCGAACTGTGGCGCCAGGCCACTTTCAGCGTAGCAGACGAATTTCAAGAACGAGATCGCCGCGGCATCGTGAAGGTCGTTTACACCGCAAGAAGCGACGATCCAGCCCTCGGTGCCACGCCTCGCTGCTCGTCGCCGAGTTGTTCGAGGCCAAGCAACCCGATCTCGCCGCCTCAGCCGGGCGCGCCGCGGCCGCGAAAGCGTCGCCCAAGGGGACCTTGCGGGCGTCGCCCACCCGCTGCTCTTCCCGTCGCCGCGGGCGCCGATAGAGCCGTTGAGCGTTCCGATCTGGTCCCAAACGGTCCCTAAGTGAAAATGCTAGATCGTTGAAATAAAAAGACGATTTTTTATGCATGGGGTTGTTTTGCAGAATCGTGTTTTCGGGCCGGTGCGCCCGATGTTTCACGTGAAACATTTATGCGTAAAACGCGCGCCCTCGAATTCAGACGGCGCGCGAATAGCGCCCGGCGGCAGGGACGAGATAGCGGTCGAACACCGCGCAGACCGTGCGCATGAAGGGCCGGCCGCGATCGGTGATGGCGATCCGGGTGCCGCCGATCTCGACCAGTCCGTCCGCCGCCATGTCGGCGAGGCGATCGAGCTCGGGCAGATCAGCACTATCAAGCGCCGCCAGATCGACCCACCGGTCGCACATCAGCCGCTCGATGATGGCGCGGCGGCGGCGGTCGTCGGCGCTGAGGGCGAAGCCGCGGGCGATCGGCAGCCCTGCGGCGCCGAGCGCGTCGGCGTAGTCCTTGAACCCCACCCTGTTCTGCACATAGCCCTGCGGCAGCGCCGCGATCGCCGAGGCGCCCAGACCGATCAGCGCCGCGCAGCGGTCGGTCGTGTAGCCCTGGAAGTTGCGCCGCAGCCGGCCGCTGGAGCCGGCGATTGCCAAGGGGTCGTCGGGGCGCGCGAAATGATCGAGGCCGATCCAGAGATAGCCGGCCTGTTGCAACCGCTCTGCTGCCGCCTCGAACTGTGCCCAGCGCTGCGCGCTGTCCGGCAGCGCGCGCTCGTCGATCAGGCGCTGATGCGGCTTCATGGCGGGCACATGGGCATAGCCGAAGAGGGCGATCCGGTCGGGCGCCAGCGCGATGACTTGTTCTGCGGTCCGCTGGATCCCGGCGACGCTCTGATGCGGCAGGCCGTAGATGAGGTCGATGTTGATGCGGCCGATGCCGGCGCCACGCAGGCCATCGATTGCCTGTGCCGTGCAGTCGAAGCTCTGCCGGCGATTGATGGCCTCCTGGACCCGCGGGTCGAAGTCCTGCACGCCGACGCTCGCCCGCGTGGCGCCCGCTACGGCCCAGGCCTCGATGGTGGGACGACCGGCGGCCCGCGGATCGATCTCGACCGCGAACTCCAGCTCGTCGGAAAAGTCGAATCGGCTGCGCAAATGGTCGACCAGAGAGCGCACGTCATCCGGCTTCAGGATGTCCGGGCTGCCGCCGCCGAAGTGCAGGTGTTGGATCGTCGGCCGCCCCGCCGCCGCCCGTGCGGCGAGGTCGATCTCTCGGCGCAGCAGATCCAGATAGGCGCCGATCGACGAGTAGCGGTTGACCACGCGCATGTGGCAGCCGCAGAACCAGCACAGGCTGTCGCAGAACGGGATATGCACATAGATCGAAGTCGGCGTCCCCGGCTCGAGCGCGCCCAGCCAGGCCGCATAGTCGTCAGCGCCGACCGCGCCCGTGAAGTGGGGAGCCGTGGGGTAGCTGGTATAGCGGGGCACGGGGCGGTCGTACTTGGCCAGCAGGCGGGCATCCATGGCAGACCATAGATTTGCCGGTCAGCCTGCGGCATTGATGTCGATCAAGCCGCCGCATCGTCGGCGAGTTGCGATTCTGTCGCAGGTGCGGCCCTTGATCTTTGTCAATGAGGTTGCCACAGTCGATCGGCATTCTCGGCCGGCAATTCCCGCCGCGCTTGCATCCGACCCTGTCGCGCCTACGTAGAACCTGGAGATTTCGAGATGAGGCCGCTTGCCGCAACGGTATCGTTCGCTTCGATTGTCCTGCTGTTTGCCGGCTCGGCATTGGCCGACGGTGACGCCGCCAAGGGGGAGAAGATCTTCGCCAAATGCAAGGCCTGCCACACCGTCGAAGCGGGTAAGAACAAGGTCGGCCCGTCGCTCGCCGGGCTGTTCGGCCGCAAGGCCGGCACGGCCGAGGGTTACAGTTATTCGGATGCCATGAAGAATTCGGGCATCGTGTGGGGCGACGACACGTTGTTCAAGTATCTCGAAAAGCCCAAGGATATGGTTCCCGGGACCAAGATGGCCTTCCCCGGCCTCAAGGAAGCGCAGGACCGTAGCGACGTCATCGCTTATCTCAAGCAGGCAACGGCGGCGCAATAGCGATCGGGCGCCCTGCGCTGCTTCGCCGCTCGGCGCCCTGGCCGCGGCGACAGAGAGAGTAGCGGATGGACTACGAGCGGTTCTTCGCCGAACAGGTCGGCGGCCTCAAGACCGAGGGCCGCTATCGCATCTTCGCGGACCTGGAGCGCCGGGCCGGCGCCTTTCCGCAGGCCACCCATCGCGGCGCCGGGGCCGAGCGCGCGGTCCCCGTATGGTGCGCGAACGACTACCTCGGCATGGGCCAGCCTCCGCGCGTCCTGGCCGCCATGATCGAGGCGCTGCAGCGCTGCGGCGCCGGTGCCGGCGGCACCCGCAACATCTCCGGCACCAATCACTACCATGTGCTGCTGGAACAAGAGCTGGCCGACCTGCACGGCAAGGAGGCGGCGCTCCTGTTCACCTCCGGCTACGTTTCCAATCTCGCCACCCTGGCGACGCTGGCCGCCCGGCTGCCGAACTGCGCCGTGCTGTCCGATGCGTCGAACCACGCTTCGATGATCGAGGGCATCCGCCACAGCCGGGCCGAGAAGCGCGTCTTCAAGCACAACGATCCCGCCGATCTCGATCGCCTGCTGTCGGGCATCGCGCCGCAGCGGCCGAAGATCGTGGCCTTCGAGTCCGTCTATTCGATGGATGGCGACGTCGCGCCGATCGCCGAGTTGTGCGACGTGGCCGAGCGCCATGGCGCCATGACCTATCTCGACGAGGTCCACGCCGTCGGCCTCTACGGCCCGCGTGGCGGCGGCATCGCCGAACGCGACGGCCTGATGCACCGCCTCACGGTGATCGAGGGCACGCTCGCCAAAGCCTATGGCGTGGTCGGCGGCTACATCGCGGCCTCGGCCGCGCTCGTCGATTTCGTCCGCAGCTTCGCCTCCGCCTTCATCTTCACGACCGCGCTGCCGCCGGCCATTGCCGCCGGCGCGCTCGCCAGCGTTCGCCACTTGAAGGAAAGCAACGAAGAACGCCGTCGCCAGCAGGCCTGCGTCACCGAGGTCAAGCGCAGGCTGACCGCCGTCGGCCTGCCGGTAATGCCCTGCGACAGCCACATCGTGCCGGTGCTGGTCGGCGATCCCGTGCGCTGCAGGCAGATCACCGACCTGCTGCTGGCCCGCCACGCCATCTACGTCCAGCCCATCAACTACCCGACCGTTCCGCGCGGGACCGAGCGGCTGCGTCTGACGCCGACGCCCTTCCACAGCGCCGACGACATCGAGCGCGTGGTCGCGGCCTTGTCCGAAATCTGGTCCGAACTGGCGCTGAAGCGTGCGGCCTAGGCCGGATTGATCGGCACCACATTGGCCACGAACAGGTAGCCGATGCCGTGCATGGTCTTGATGAGCGCCGGGTTCTCAGGATCCACCTCGATCTTCTTGCGCAGGCGGCCGACCATGACGTCGACGCTGCGATCGAAGGGAGCGGCATCGCGGCCGCGCGTCAGGTCGAGGATCTGATCGCGGGTCAGAACGCGTTGCGGATGGGTCAGGAACGCCACCAGGAGGTCGAACTCCGCCGTGGTCAATTCGACGCGCTCGCTGTCGCCTCGCAGCAACGCGCGGCTGGCCAAGTCGGCGGTCCAGTCGCCGAAGCGTAGCAACTTGCTGGCGATACCCCGCCGGACCCCGCCGTTCGCGCGGCTGGCGCGCCGCAGGATGCTCCGCACCCGAGCCAACAACTCGCGCAGCTCTACCGGTTTCAAAACGTAATCATCGGCGCCGATCTCCAGGCCGACGATGCGGTCGGTGGCATCCTGGCGGCCGGTCAGAATGAGCAGCCCGATGTCACCCTGTTCGCGCAAGGAGCGCGTCAGCGACAGGCCGTCTTCGCCGGGCAGGCCAAGATCGATGATCGCCATATCAAAGGATTGTTGGGCGAGGTGCTTGCGGGCGGCGGCCGCGTCAGCCGCGACTTCGACGGTGTAGCCCGCTTCCTCCAAGTAAATCTCTATTGTCCGCGCCAGTGCACGGTCATCGTCGACCATCAGAAGCCGCTGTGGCCGAGTTTGTCTTCCCTCCGCCATGCAAAGATTGGAAGAAACTCTTTCGACGTTACAATGAACCCTAACCCCTGGATTGTGGAATTGCAATGTTGTGAGCCACCAGTACCCAGTTGTTCTCAGTTCGTTGACGTCTCCTATCTAACGCCGCCCCGCGCGCCTCGGTTACAACTTGATACATTTGCTTGCACGGCCGACATAGCCGCGTGATCCCGTCGGGTTATCAATGCCCTCGCCAACAATGCTCTCGGGGACTGAGTATTAGGTCTCTGGAGGCTGGCCGGGACCGTCGAATTGAGTGCGGATCGCACGGTCTCGGCCGGTTGGCTGGCCGGCTGCTGGATGTCAGCGGCCAGGCCGCAATCGGATAAGGATCTGCACGCGTCATCCCCCGCCAACAGCGGCCGAGGCCGGTTCGGCGGCCGCAGTATCTAGGTTGGATGACGAGTAGGCACGGAGGGATCGCGGACCATGGCATTCATCATGATCGTCGACGACGATGCCCACATTCAGGTGGCGCTGCGGCAGATCGTCGAGTCCGTCGGCCATCGGGTGCTCGAGGCCTGCAACGGGCAGGACGCCATCGATCTGTTCGCAGAATTTCACCCCGACCTTGTCATCACCGATGTATTCATGCCGCATACGGATGGAATCGAAACGATCCGGGCGATCCGGCGGATCACGCCCAATGCCAAGATCATTGCGATATCAGGCGGCTACATCGGCAGCAGCTTGAACTATCTGGATTCGGTCGTCGTGCTCGGCGCCAATCTGGCGCTCGAGAAGCCTTTTACATGCAGTCAGCTGTTGTCCGCCATCGATCGCTTGCTGGGCGCCCTCCCGCCCGTCGAGTCCGACACACAGGACCCCGCCGCTGCCGCCTGCTGAGCGTCGTTCCAGTGCCCATGCGCGGCAGCCTCGCCCACTTCTCATAGCATTGATACAGTGCGGCCGCGGCGGCGATTCGGTGCCGGGAGGAACGTCGACCGGCTCCGCTCGTTGCCAGCCGGATTGAACTGCCCAGCCCGTTGGCCTTCAAACTGCGGGAGCTAGCAGGCCGGTCCGCCGTGATTCCTCAGCGAGGATGCTTGAGCAACAATCGCGCGGCTAGAATCCAATACCATAAGACAAGATTACGGCAGCCGGTCGGGCCAGGCTAGCAATGCCTCGTATTGGCGCCGCCGCAGATCGGCGAGGTCCGGCGACGGCTGGCCGCGGATACCTGCGGTCACGGCGGCGATCTGATCGGCGACGACCTCAGCCTCTCCGGGATGAAGGTTGCAGGGGTCGAGATAGAAATGGCCGTGCTCGACCTCGTGATCGCGCACGATGATCGGCGGCTCGGCGCGGGCGAGCGCGATGGCGAGCGCCCAGGCCGTGGTGCCGGACTCGGCCGGGATGATTTCCAGCTTGAGTCGATCGAGCGGATTGTCGGTGGGATCCGGAACGATGCTGGGCTTGAGGCCCGGTACCTTCGCCAGCTGCGCCATCCACAGCTTCAAATGACCGCCCTCGCGCGCCCGCACGGCCGCGTGGTCGCGCTTGCCCCAGGCCTCGAGGGCGGCGATCGCGCCGGCGATGCTCTCCTTGCCCACTTTCATGCCGCGCCCAATGCCGTAGTTCTGCAGGAATGCCGCGCGCACCAGATCCTTGCGGCCGGCGACAATGCCGGCTGTCGGCCCGCCCAGGAACTTGTGCGCGCTATAGGCGACGAGTTCGGCGCCCTTGGCGAGGAAGCCGCGCAGGTCGTACTCGGACGCGGCGTCGACGATCACCGGCACGCCACGGGCGCGACACATGGCACAGAATTCCGCCAGCTCGATCTGTCCGTACTGCACGGCATGATGGGAAATCACATAGACGGCCGCCGCCGTACGCTCGGTGATCTTTCCTGCCAGGTGATAGGGGCGGACGAAGGTCGACTGCCCGACCGGCACGACTTTGGCCCCGGTCAACCGGATCGCCTGTTCGATCGGTGCGCCGTAATAGACCATGTGGCCGGCCTGGATCACCACCTCGTCTTTCATGCCCCTGGCGTCCGGCAGCTGCTCGATGCGCGCGAGATCGGCGCCGGTCATGCAGCCTGCGACGGAGATGGTTATCCCCGCGGAGCAGGACGCGGTGATGCAGCCGGCCTCCGACCCGGTCGCATGTGCGATCGTGGCGCAGGCGCGCCGGTGCAGTTCGTTGATTTCGACGAACTCGGTGAGGACGCCGTCGATTGTCTGCACCGCTTCTGGCACGACGATTGACGAGCCCAGCGAGGTCATCGTGCCGGAGACGTTGATGATGCGGCGCAGGCCGAACTGCGGACGGATATCGGGGCGGTTCGAGGGCATGGGGATCGACCTTGGTTTGAAAAACGGACTGATCGTCTAGGACGCGCGCTCGCGCGTGCGGGTACTGTCAAGCCGGGACAGGAAGGTCTTGAGGCGCTCGTGGCTGGGATTCTGCAGCACCTCGTCGGGCCGACCCTCGACGATGATGCGGCCGCCGTCCATGAACACGACGAGGTCGCTGACTTCGCGCGCAAACGCCATCTCATGGGTGACCACGATCATCGTCATGCCGTCATCGGCCAGCTGGCGCACCACCGCCAGCACTTCGCCCACAAGCTCGGGATCGAGCGCCGAGGTGATTTCGTCGAGCAGCAACACCTTCGGCTCCATGGCGACGGCGCGTGCAATGCCGACGCGCTGCTGCTGGCCACCGGACAATTGCGCCGGATAGCTGTCGAACTTGTCGGCCAGGCCGACGCGCGTCAGCCAGCGCTCGGCGATGGCGCGCGCCTCGGCCTTGTCCTTGCCGCGCACCTTGCGCAGGCCGAGCATGACGTTCTCCGCCGCCGTCAGGTGCGGGAATAGGAAGAACATCTGGAACACCATGCCGGTCTCCGCACGGATCGCTGATAGCTCGCGCTCCTTGCGGTGGCGCCTGGAGTTCGCGTCGCGATAGCAGACCTCGACACCGTCGAGAGTGATCGAACCCTCATCGTATGTTTCCAGCGCATTGACGCAGCGCAACAGCGTCGTCTTGCCACTGCCGGACGGCCCGATGATCGTCACGACCTCGCCGCGCGTGATATCGAGATCCACGCCATTTAGCACGCGGTTGCTGCCGAACGACTTGCCGACGCCGCGGATGCGGACGACCGGGTCGTTGCTGGCGGTCGCGGCCGTCATTCGCGGATGTAGGCGAAATGGCCTTCGAGCCTTTGGCTCGCGCTCGACAGACCGTAGTTGATCAGGAAGTAGAGTATGGAACCGACGATGTAGAGCGGCATCGGTTCATAGACGCGGCCGATGACCTGTTGGATCGCCAACATCAGGTCGACGATGCCGACCAGAGAGACGAGCGCGCTACCCTTGACCACGTCGGTCAGATTGTTGACCCAAGGAGGCAAGAAGCGACGGACCGCTTGAGGGAAAATGACGTAGATCATTCGTGACCAAAATCCGAGGCCGATCGCCTTTCCGGCCTCGGCCTGACCGAAATGTATCGATTGGATCGCGCCTCGCGCAATTTCCGTCACCTGTCCCGTCGTGAATACAGTAAGGGCGACGACGGCAGCGAGAAAGTTGTTGATGGGGAAGCTGAGCAGCACCGGCAGTCCATAGTAGACCATGAAAATCAGAACGACCGCGGGGATACCGCGGATCAGGTCGCAATAAATGCGGATCGTCCAACGGAAGGGCGACAATCCAAAACAGGCCAGCGTGCCGAGCAAGACACCGAGTACAAGCGAAAAGACCGCAACGAGGGCCGCAACGGCGAGGGTGATCAGTGTTCCCTGCCACAAGAAAGGCAGCGAGTAGAGTGCGAGTTCCATGATCTAGCGTCGGGCTGCAAACCGTCGCTCGAGGAGAGCGAAGATCGCGAACATGGCGTAGCAAGCCACGAGATACATTGGCGCTGCGACGCTATAGGCTTCGAAGATACGGAATTTGTTCGTCGTGATCCATTTTGCTGCGTAGGTGAGCTCCGGAACGGCGATCACGAAGGCGATAGAGGTGTCCTTGAACAGCGAGACGAACTGGTTGCCGAGCGCTGGCAGCGTAACACGTAGCATCGTCGGCAGCCGCACGTGGAGCAAGCGCTGCCAGGGCGACAATCCGATCGCTTTGCCCGCATCGAGCAGTCCACGCGGCACGGCATCGAGTCCGGAGCGGAAAATTTCGACCAGATAGGCGCTGGAGTAGACCGACAGCGTGATGATAAAGGACACTGTCGGGCTGTACTTGAAACCGCCGACACTGGGCACGCCATAGAAGACCAGATAGACAAGCAGGAGCAGCGGCTGATTTCGGAAGAACTCGACATAAGCGGCGATCAGCCTCCGGATCCAGCGCGGACCGTCGACGTAGATAAGCGCGAGGCCGAAGCCGATGATCGAACCGATCAATATCGAGATCACCGCCAGCTCGATGCTGAGCAGCAGGCCCCAGTAAAACTTATCGAAATACTGCCAAACGAAATTGTAGTTGATGTGATAGGTCATCGCCGATGAGCCGTGAGCAATGCGGCCGTGCAGAGGCGGGTTGCAATGCCCGCCTCTGCACGGTCATTCGCAATTTTCTGTTGCCTCAGATCTTCGGGAATCCCGGCTCACGCACCGGCGGCTGCAGGCCGAAGAAGTCGGAGAAGGCCTTGTCGAAGATGGCGTTGTTGTGGCCGAACATGGCGACGTTCCAGGTCGTATTGACGAACTGAAGCCAATCCGGATCGCCTTGCCGGAGCGCGGCCGAATAGAGCATGCTGAACCACTTCTTGCCGGAATCCGCATATTTGTCGGGCGTGCGCTTGACCATCCACCAGACAGTCGAGAGATCGACTGCCGCACCGTCGACGCGGCCGGCCTCGAGCGCCTGGATGACGTTTGCCTGGCTGTCTATTTGCAGTACTTCGGCTTGCGGCAGGACCTCGTGCACCGACTGTTCGGCGTCGACGTTCTGCAGGATCGAAATCTTGGTGCCGCTGCCGCCGGCCAGCAAGGCGTCGAATTTCTCCTTGGCGCTGCCCGGTTTCGTCAGCAACGCGATTCCCTCGACGTAGTAGGGGCGCGTAAAGTTCACAAGCTGCGCCCGGCCGGCCGTCACCGTCATGAACTGGATAGTGATGTCGACCTTGCCTGTCGTGACGTTGGGAATGCGTGCGTCGGCCTCCTGTTTCACGTACTCGACCTTGGTCGGATCGTCGAACAGGCCCTGGGCGAGAATCTGCGCCATGGCTATGTCCATGCCGACCAGATTCCCCTGCTCGTCCTCGAAGTGCCAGGGCGCGTTGGTGCTGCCGGTGCCGACGATGAGATGGCCGCGGTCGAGCACTGTGCGCAGCAAGCTGTCGCCGGAGGCCTGCGCGTAGGCGACCTGCGGCGAGACCGCGGTCGTGACGGCTGCCGCGGCAGCGGCGCCGGCCAGCCCGAGGCCGCCGGTCCGCATGAACGAACGTCTGTTGGTGTCCAGGTCCTGCATGGTCGAACTCTCCTTTTTTGAGCGCTTCCTCCGGGCGACGATTCCGACCGCGAGTCGGCGTCGTCAGCCGCGCCGGCAGCATGATATGCTGCGCCGGCTGGCGTCAAGCCGCGCACATTCTTGCATACGGAGATCATACTTGGCCTGGAGCATCGACGATCTCGACACCCCCTGCGTCACCATCGACCTCGACGCCGTCGAGCGAAACCTGGCGCGCGCCCAGGATTATTGCCGCCGCAATGGCTTGGCCCTGCGGCCTCACATCAAGACGCACAAGATCACGGAGTTCGCGCGGCGCCAGATCGAGCTCGGCGCCATCGGCATCGCCTGCCAGAAGCTCGGCGAGGCCGAGGTCATGGCCGACGCCGGCATCGATGACATCCTCATCACCTACAACATCGTCGGCCGACAGAAGCTGGAGCGGCTGCCGGCGCTGGCCCGCCGCACGCGGCTGACCCTGGTCTTCGACAGTCGCGAGGCCGCCGAGGGCGTTTCGGCTGCGCTTTCAGCGGCGAACCTCAGTGCCGGCGCGATGGTCGAGTGCGACACTGGTGCGGGCCGTTGCGGCGTTCAGTCGCCGGCAGAGGCCGCGGAGCTGGCGGCAGGCATCTCGTGCCTGCCCGGTCTCGCGTTCCGCGGCTTGATGACCTATGCCCCCAAGGGCACAACGGCGCCGACTTCAGTCTGGCTGGCGGAGGCGGTCGCTGCCTGCGATCGCAAGGGTCTGTCCGTCGAGGTCGTCAGCACCGGCGGCACGCCTGATCTCTACCGCGCCCGCGAGGTTGTGCCGGCGACCGAGCATCGCCCGGGCACCTATATCTACAGCGACCGCTACATGGTCGCCCACGGCGTCGGCACGCTCGACGATTGCGCCATCCGCATCGTCACGACGGTAGTGTCGCGGCCGACCGCGTCGCGCGCCATCCTCGACGCCGGCTCGAAGACGCTGTCATCCGATCCGATGGGCCTGGAAGGCTACGGCCAAGTGCTGGAGTATCCGAAGGCGACGTTGCCGGCGATGAGCGAGGAGCACGGTCATCTCGACGTCGCCGCCTGCAACGCGCGCCCGGCGATCGGCGAGCGCGTGACCATCATCCCGAACCACGCCTGCGCGGTCAGCAACCTGCACGACGTCGTCTATGGCGTGCGCGGCACGCGCGTCGAGCGCGCCTTTGCGGTGGCGGCGCGGGGAAAGGTGCAATAGGGAAAGGGGCCTAGGCGCCGTCGACGCCGCGGTCGCAGATGGCGTCGTCCGCCGGCGTATGGGCCTTGAGGCCCCGGTGCCTCATTGCGTCCCAAGCTTCCTCGGCCGAATCGACCATGTCGAAGAGCTTGAGATCATCAGGGCTGATGACCTCATGCTCGAGCAGGGTCTCGAAGTTGATCACCTTGCTCCAGTAGTCGCGCCCGAACAGCACGACCGGCACCGGCGGCGCCTTGCGCGTCTGGATCAGCGTCAGGATCTCGAACAGCTCGTCGAGCGTGCCGAAGCCGCCGGGAAACACCGCCAGCGCGTTAGCGCGCATCGCCAGGTGCATCTTTCGGATCGCGAAGTAGTGGAACCGGAAGGTGAGGTCCGGCGTGGTGTAGGCGTTGGGTTCCTGCTCCATCGGCAGTGTTATGTTGAATCCGACGGTGGGCGCGCCGGCCTCGCGGGCGCCGCGGTTGGCGGCCTCCATGATGCCGGGGCCGCCGCCGGTGGCGATAACGTTGTCGCGCGCGCCGCCATTGTCCTTGAGGGCGCCGCCGCGGTCGGAAACCAGGCGTCCGAACGCGCGCGCCTGCTCGTAAAACGTGGCCAGACGTGCCCGCCGCTTCGCCAGCGTCAGCTCCTCCGGAGTCTTGGCCGCCGCCAGCATCGCCTCGGCCTGCTCCTGCGACGGCGTGCGCGCGCTGCCGAAGACGATCACGGTGGAGCGGATGCCCCACTCGCGCAGCAGCAGCTCGGCCTTGCTGTATTCGAGGGCGAAGCGGATGCCGCGCAGCTCGTCGCGCAGCAGGAACTCCGTATCCTCGACCGGCAGCAGATAGCTGCGGGAATGCCGCTGACGTTCGTTGTCGTTCATGGAGACGTTCATGGACACATCAATGCGCGAGCGACCGGCGCTCGCGCTACTCCGACCGATGATAGTACGCAAACAGAGGCGAAAGAATAGTTAATGATGCCGAACGCCGCAGTGACGGAGGTCACACAAGGCTGGCGGTGGAGGCACCTGTGCCCCTCGGGAGAACCGAAACGCCTCGGCAACCTGCCCCGATCCCAGAGTAGGCCGGCGCCGGGGCGGGCTCCCCCGCCGCCTGATGATCGCGGCGGACGTGCAGCTGCGAGTTAGGACTTCACATCTGTGGGCAACATCCCGCAGGATGTAGATCGGACACGAGCGCCAGCAGGACAAGGCGCCGGATCATGCAGGGTAGGGAGGCATGCGCATGACCAGGAAAACGAAGCGGACCACACGAGCCAAGCGTGCGAAGCCGGCTGGGCGAGCCAAGCGCGCCGTTGCGGCCAGAGGCACCAAACGAAGCGACCGGCCGCGGCTGCGGGGATTGTCCGATATCTACGCCTTCTTCCGCCGCAATCAGACGCCGATCTATTTCCTGTCGCCGACCTCCTATAACCTTCTGGGACTCGATCGCTGGGTCAACGGCTTCGAATACATCAACTACTTCGATTCCTTCGACGGCCGGCATCCGAAGGTGCTGGTGCCGCGCGAGCATAGGCCCCACGAGTTCCGCTCGATCGAGGACGTCAACAACTACCTGCTCCGCCACAAGGAAGTGCGCGAGCACATCAAGGCGCGCGGCGGCGGCAAGCTGATCCTCGTCATGTTCGACGAGGAGACCGAGGAGCTGGCGCGCGAGCTGGGCGTCGAGATCGCCCTGCCGCCGGCGAAGCTGCGCATACACCTCGATTCCAAGATCGTCACCACCGAGCTCGGCAACAAGGCCGGCATCTCCAGCGTTCCCAACCTGCTGGGACGCGCCACCAGTTATGCCGAGCTGATGAAGCTGGCCGGCAAGGCGAAGCTGGGAAAGGACCTGGTGGTGCAGACGCCCTACGGTGACTCCGGCCGCACCACCTTCTTCATCGCCGGCGAGAAGGACTGGAACAAGTACGCTGACAAGATCGTGAAGGAAGAGCTGAAGGTGATGAAGCGCATCAATCACCTGCCGGGCACGGTCGAAGGCGTGGCCACGCGCCACGGCACGCTCGCCGGGCCTGTGATGACCGATATCACCGGCTTCGGCGAGCTCACGCCCTACAAGGGCGGCTGGTGCGGCAACGATGCCTTCTTCGGCGGCCTCAGGAAGGAGCGCGCGGCCGTGCAGCGCATGGCCAAGCGCCTCGGGGACCGGCTCTACAAGGAAGGCTATCGCGGCGCCTTCTGCATGGACTTCCTGCTGGATACCGATACCGGCGAAGTCTATCTGGGCGAGCTCAACCCGCGCGTCAGCGGCGCCAGCCCGCCCACCCATCTGATCACCTCGACCTATGGCGGCGTGCCGCTCTTCCTCTTCCACCTGCTGGAGTTCATGGATGTCGACTACGAGGTCGATATCGATGCGATCCAGCAGCGCTGGACCGAGTTCGACGACTGGAGCCAGCTGATCCTGAAGCACCCGGGCGATGCCGTGGAGCTGATCAGCAAGGCGCCGGCCTCCGGCATCTGGCGCATGGCCGAGGACGGCAGCATCAAGTTCGTGCGTCGCACCCTCGACTGGACCAACGTCACCGGCGAGAACGAGGCCTTCTACCTGCGGGTCTA
>JBGPEQ010000039.1:0-13850 GCA_041482855.1 Dongiaceae bacterium
CCATGAACAATGCGGGCGCCATGAATTCGCGCCTGATCGTCGTCCTCAACGACAACGACATGTCCATCGCGCCGCCGGTGGGCGCCATGAGCGCCTATCTGTCGCGCCTGCTGTCGTCGCGGCAGTTCCGCTCGCTTCGCGAACTGGCGCGCCAGACCCTCAGCAAGCTGCCGCGCGCCATCAGCCACACCGCCGAGCGGGCCGAGAGCATGGCCCGCACCATGGTGATGGGCGGCACGCTGTTCGAGGAGCTGGGCTTCTACTATGTCGGCCCGATCGACGGCCACAATCTCGACCATGTCGTGCCGGTGCTGCGCAACCTGCGCGACTCCGACGACTACGGGCCGGTGCTCGTGCACCTCATCACCGAGAAGGGCCACGGCTACGGGCCGGCCGAGAAGGCGGCCGACAAGTATCACGGCGTCAGCAAGTTCGACGTCGTCACGGGCGCCCAGGTGAAGGCGCCGGCGGGGGCGCCGAGCTACACCAAGGTGTTCTCGGACACGCTCATCAAGATGGCCGAGAAGGACGAGAAGATCGTCGCCATCAATGCGGCCATGCCGTCGGGCACCGGGCTCGACAAGTTCGCGGAGAAGTTTCCGAAGCGCTGCTTCGATGTCGGCATCGCCGAGCAGCATGCGGTGACGTTTGCGGCGGGCTTGGCGACCGAGGGCATGCGGCCGTTCGCGGCCATCTACTCCACCTTCCTGCAGCGCGCCTATGACCAGGTCGTGCATGACGTCGCGATCCAGCAGCTGCCGGTGCGCTTCGCCATCGACCGCGCCGGACTGGTGGGCGCCGACGGGGCCACCCATGCCGGCTCCTACGACGTCACCTATCTCGGCTGCCTGCCCGGCTTCGTCATCATGGCGGCGGCCGACGAGGCCGAGCTCGTGCATATGATGGCGACGGCCCAGGCAATCGACGACCGCCCGAGTGCGTTCCGCTATCCGCGCGGCGAGGGCATCGGCGTGGCGCTGCCGGCCGAGGGCGTGCCGCTCGAAATCGGCAAGGGCCGCGTGGTCCGCGAGGGCACGGCGGTGGCGCTGCTGAGTTTGGGAACGCGGCTGGCCGAATGCCTGAAGGCGGCCGATGTTCTGGGCGCGCGCGGGCTGTCGACGACGGTGGCCGATGCGCGCTTCGTCAAGCCGCTGGACACCGCGCTGGTGCGCCGGCTGGCTGCCGAGCACGAGGTGTTCATCACGGTCGAGGAAGGCGCCATCGGCGGCTTCGGCTCGCATGTGTTGCAGTATCTGGCGACCGCGGGCCTGCTCGATCGCGGGCTGAAGGTGCGCTCGATGATCCTGCCCGACCATTTCATCGACCACGACAAGCCGCAGAGCCAGTACGACGAGGCCGGCCTGAATGCCAAGCAGATCGTGGCCACGGCCCTGACCGCGCTCGGCCAGGCCGACCAGGAATTCGCGGCCTCGCGGGCGTAGGAATTTAGACCAGCAGCATCGTGACACAGACCCTCACCCTAACCCTCTCCCGCTTCGCGGTAGAGGGGACTCGATTGTGCCGGCGCACGGACGGAGTCCCCATCTACCGCTTGCGGGAGAGGGATAGGGTGAGGGTGTGTGACTCGGAGTAGCCGGCGATGAGCCAACAGGCGGCCGTCGAGGCGCAGCAGGTTGCCGCAGACCAGCACCTGGTCGAGGACGTCGTCGTCAAGGCGAAGACGTCGTTCTATTGGGCCATGCGGCTGCTGCCGGCGGAGAAGCGGCAGGCGATGTTCGCTGTCTATGCCTTCTGCCGGGTGGTCGACGACATCGCCGACGGCGACCTGCCGGAGGCGGCCAAGCTGCGGCAGCTCCAGGGCTGGCGCGAGGAGATCGAGCGGCTCTATGCCGGCGACGCGCGCGACGCAATCGCGCGCGCGCTGATCGAGCCGATCCGCCGCTTCGATCTGGCGCGCGAGGACTTTCTCGCCATCGTCGACGGGATGGAGACCGATGCGCGCGGCGGCCTGATCGCGCCGTCCCTGGCCGATCTCGAACTCTATTGCAGCCGGGTGGCGGGCGCGGTCGGGCTGTTGTCGGTGCGCATCTTCGGGGCGCCGCGCGAGGGCCGGCGCGAGCTGGCGCGGGCGCTCGGCGAGGCGGTGCAGCTCACGAACGTGCTGCGCGACCTGGACGAAGACGCCGGTCTCGGCCGGCTCTACCTGCCGCGCGAGCTGCTGCAGAAGCACGGCGTGCCCGTCGACACACCCCATGCGGCCTTGCGCCATCCGCGCCTTCCCGGGGCGTGCGAGGATCTGGTCGTCGTTGCCGAGCGACGCTTCGGTGAGGCCATGGCCTTGCTGGCCGCGATGCCGCGGCGGCCCTTGCGGCCGGCGCGCATTATCCTCGTCGTCTATCGGCGGCTGCTGCAGCGCCTGCGGCAGCGCGGCTTCACGCGGATTGCGGAGCCCGTCAAGCTGTCGAAGGCCGAGAAGCTCTGGCTGATCCTGCGCCACGGGATCTTCTAGTTTCATGGCCACCGTCCATGTGATCGGCGCCGGCTTGGCCGGCCTCAGCTGCGCATTGCGGCTGGCGGAGGGCGGCGCGGCGGTGCGGCTCTACGAGGCGACCGGACATGCGGGCGGGCGCTGCCGCTCCTACTACGACCAGCAGCTCGAGCGCTGGATCGACAACGGCAATCACCTGGTGTTCAGCGGCAACCGCGCGGTGGCCGACCATCTGCGGATGACCGGCGCCGACGGGAGCATGATCGATCCCGGGCGGGCGGTGTTTCCGTTCCTCGATCTCAGCGACGGGCGCCGGTGGACGCTGAGCCTGAACGAAGGGCGCATGCCCTGGTGGGCGTTCGACGCGGCCAAGCGCATTCCCGGTACGGGCATCGCCGACTATCTGGCACTGCTGCGCTTCGCGTGGGCGAAGGCCGACACCAGGGTGAGCGACATCGTCGACGGCGCCCATCCGCTGTTCGCGTCGCTGATCGAGCCGATCGCCGTCGCCGTGCTCAATGCCGCGGCGGAGGACGGCGCGGCCAAGCTGCTGTGGCCGGTGATCCTCGAGACCTTCGGGCGCGGCGGGCGGGCCTGCCATCCGCTGATCGCGCGCCAGGGCCTGTCCATGAGCCTGGTCGATCCGGCGGTCCGGCGGCTGGGCGAGCTGGGGGTCGAGATCGGCTTCGCCCATCGCCTGCGCGAGTTCGAGCTGCGCGGGCATACGGTGGTCGGACTCTCCTTCATCGGCCATGACGTGGCGCTGGCCGAAGGCGACACGGTCGTGCTGGCGGTGCCGCATCGGGTGGCGGGCCTGCTGCTGCCCGAGATCACGATGCCCGCGGGCAGCCGCGCCATCGTCAATGCGCATTTCCGCCTGCCGGCAGCGTTACCGCTGCGCGATGGCCTGCATTTCCTGGCGCTGCTCAAGGGCACGGCGCACTGGCTGTTCTTTCGCGACGACGTGGTGTCGGCGACCGTGAGCGCGGCGGAAGGCCTGGTCGACCTGCCCGCCGAGGAGATCGCGGCCCGCATCTGGGCCGACGTGGCGCGGGCGGTCGACGCGCCGGCCGGGCCCCTGCCGCCCTACCGCATCGTCAAGGAGAAGACTGCGACCTTCGCGCAGACGCCGGCCGAGGTGGCGCGCCGGCCGGCCGCCAAGACCGCCTATTTCAACCTGTTCCTGGCCGGCGACTGGACCGCCACCGGCCTGCCCGCGACCATCGAGGGGGCCCTGCGGTCGGGCCGGACGGCCGCGCGCTTGGTCCTTGCCCAGCGGTCGTCGGCTGGCGTACCTATGGCGGGAACCCGGTCGCCGCGGCGGCAGCCGGCAGCGTTGAATTTTGTCTTGTGATCATGCTCGACAGCAGTCCGGTACAGGTCCTTCGGGAAATGGCGACGCCGCGGCGAGATGACGGTCTCGACGAGGTCGACCGCGTCGTCGCCGCGACGGCCGCCGACCTGGAGTCGCTGCAGACCGAAGCGGGCGAGTGGTGCTTCGAGCTTGAGGCCGACGTCACCATCCCCGCCGAGTACATCCTGCTCGAGCATTTCCTCGACGCCATCGACGACGACGTCGAACGCAAGCTCGCCGTCTATCTGCGCGCCACCCAGGCCGATCATGGCGGCTGGCCGCTGTTCCATGGCGGCGAGTTCAACATCAGCACCTCCGTCAAGGCCTACTACGCGCTGAAGCTGACGGGCGACGATCCGGCGGCGCCGCACATGGTCCGGGCGCGCGAGGCCATCCTCGCCTATGGCGGTGCGGCCAAGGCCAATGTCTTCACGCGCTCGACGCTCGCCCTGTTCGGCCAGGTGCCGTGGCGGGCGGTGCCGGTGATGCCGCTGGAGATCCTGCTGCTGCCGAAGTTCGCGCCGTTCCACCTGAGCAAGGTTTCCTACTGGTCGCGCGTGGTGATCGTGCCGCTTCTGATCCTGATGGCGCTGAAGCCGCGCGCCACCAATCCACGCCGGATCGATATCCGGGAACTGTTCGTGACGCCGCCGGAGGCCGAGCGCAACTACATGGTCAACGCCACCGGCAGCGTCTGGGGCCGGGCCTTTCTCGGCATCGACAAGGTGCTGCGGCTGTGCGAGCCGTGGTTCCTCACCAATCCGCGCAAGCGCGCGCTCGAGCGGGCGCTCGCCTTCATGGCCGAGCGGCTCAACGGCGAGGACGGGCTCGGCGGCATCTTCCCGGCCATGGCCAACGCGGCGATGGCCTATCACGCGCTCGGCTACCCGCCCGACCATCCCGAGCGCGCCATCGCCATGCGGTCGACAAAGAAGCTGCTGGTGCTGAAGGAGGACTGGGGCTACTGCCAGCCCTGCCTGTCGCCGATCTGGGACACCGTGCTGGCCATGCACGGGCTGATGGAGGCCGGCGTCGGCGGCGACGAGCCCTCGATGCGGCGCGCCACCGACTGGCTGCTCGAGCGGCAGATCCTCGAGGTCGCCGGCGACTGGGCCGTGAAGCGGCCGGGCCTGCGGCCGGGGGGCTGGGCCTTCCAGTACTGGAACGACTTCTATCCCGACGTCGACGATACCGCCGTCGCCGGCATGGCGCTGCTGCGCGGCGGACTCGCGGACTCCGACCCCAAGGTGCGCGAATCGATCGACCGCGCGCTCGAATGGACCCTGGGCATGCAGAGCAAGAACGGCGGCTGGGGCTCCTTCGATGCCGACAACACGCACTACTACCTGAACCACATTCCCTTCGCCGACCACGGCGCCCTGCTGGATCCGCCGACCGCCGACGTGAGCGCGCGCTGCCTGAGCTTCCTGGCCCAGGCCGGCTTCGGGCGCGACCATCCGGCGGTGGCGCGCGGCCTCGACTATCTGCGGCGGGAGCAGGAGCCCGACGGCCCCTGGTTCGGACGCTGGGGCACGAACTATGTCTACGGCACCTGGTCGGCGCTGTGCGCCTTCAACGCCTGCGGCGAGGACCCGATGGCTCCGCATATCCGCAGGGCCGTGGAATGGCTGAAGAGATTCCAGCAGCCCGACGGCGGCTGGGGCGAAGGCGGGGAGACCTACTGGAAGGGACGCAAGGACTTCGTGCGCGAGAGCACGCCCTCGCAGACGGCCTGGGCCGTGCTCGGGCTGATGAGCGTCGGCGAGGTCGAGAGCGCTTCGGTCAAGCGCGGCATCGAGTATCTGCTGCGGGCGCCGCGCACCGGCGCCAAGTGGCAGGAGGAGTGGTACACCGCGGTCGGCTTCCCGCGCGTCTTCTACCTGCGCTATCACGGCTACAGCGCCTACTTCCCGGTGTGGGCGCTGGCGCGCTACCGCAACCTCCTGCGCGGCAACTCGCGCGAAGTGGCATGGGGGCTGTAGGGAGGCTCGGCGTCATCGTCGGGCTGCCGCAGGAAGCGGCGATCCTCAAGCGAGTCCTCGGCAAGGCTACGCCCCTCCTGGCTTGCGCGGGCGCCCAGCCGGCGCGCGCCGCGCAGGGCGCGGCCGACCTCATCGCCCACGGTGCGGAGATCCTGCTCAGCTTCGGCTTCGCCGGCGGCCTCGACCCGAGACTACGGCCGGGCGACATCATCGTCGGGGCCGGTGTCGTCGGGACCGATGGCAAGATGCGCGGGACGGACGACGCGCTGGCGCAACGGATTTGCGCGGCCCTGGATGAAAGCGGTTGCAGGTGGTCGGCGGGTCTCGTTGCGGGCGCCGATCAGGCGCTGGCGACAACCGCCGAAAAACAGGCGCTGTCCGCGCGCACCGGCGCCGTCATCGTCGACATGGAGAGCCACGCCGTGGCGGCCGCAGGCCTGCCGTTCGCGATCTTGCGCGTCGTGGTCGATCCCGCCGAGCGCGCACTTCCCGCGAGCGTGCTGACGGCGCTCGATCCGAGCGGCCACGTCAACATGGCGCCGCTGATGGCGGGGCTGCTGCGCCACCCTCGCGAGATCGGCTCGCTGCTGGCGCTCGCCCGCGACAACGGACCGGCGCGCAAGAGCCTACGCCGCGCTGCTGCGGCCGCCGGCCGCGCCTTTGGATTGGTGTAGCACCGCCACCTGTTCCTGCACGCGCTTCTCGAACACGTATTCGGCGGGGCGGGCGTGGTCGAGCGGGATGTCCGGGGCCATCGGGCCTTCGGTCTTGATGCCGAACATCGCTACCTTCAGCGCCTTCCAGGGGCGCGCGAAGGTGTCGTCGACGGCCGTGCCTTCATAGCCGCAATGGACCATGCAGTCGGCGCACTTCTCATACTTGCCGGTGCCGTAGCTGTCCCATTCCGTGGTCTCCATCAGCTCCTTGAAGCTGCGCACGTAACCTTCGCCGAGCAGATAGCAGGGCTTCTGCCAGCCGAAGATATTGCGCGTCGGGTTCGACCAGGGCGTGCAGTGATAGGTCTGGTTGCCGGCGAGGAAATCGAGGAACAGCGAGGACTGGCTGAAGCGCCACTTGCGGGCCTTGTCGCGCCGGAAGATGTCGCGGAACAGGTTCTTCGTCTTCTCGCGGTTGAGGAAATGCTGCTGGTCGGGCGCGCGCTCATAGGCGTAGCCCGGCGAGATCGTGAGCATGTCGATGCCGATATCGTCCATGCAGTCGTCGAAGAACTTGGCCATCCGCTCGGGGTCGGCGTTGTCGAAGAGCGTGGCGTTGGCGTTGACGCGGAAGCCTTTGGCCTTCGCGGCGCGGATGGCGTCGATCGCCTTGTCGTAGACGCCGTCCTGGCAGACCGACTTGTCGTGATGCCCGCGGTCGCCGTCGAGATGGATGGAGAAGGTCAGATAGGGCGACGGCGTGAACAGATGCAGCTTCTTCTCCAGCAGCAGCGCGTTGGTGCAGAGGATCACGTACTTCTTGCGCGCGACGATGCCGGCGACGATCTCGCCGATCTCCTTGTGCAGCAGCGGTTCGCCGCCGGGGATCGCCACCATGGGCGCGCCGCATTCATCGACGGCGTCCAGGCATTCCTGCAGCGACAGGCGCTTGTTCAAGATGGGATCGGGGTAGTCGATCTTGCCGCAGCCGGCGCAGGCCAGGTTGCAACGGAACAGCGGCTCCAGCATGAGCACCAGCGGGTAGCGCTTGTTGCCCATGAGGCGTTGCTTCATCAGGTAGGCGCCGACATGAATTTTTTGCATCAGGGGAACGGACACTGCTCTCGACCTTTCGATTGCTGCTGCTTTAGGTCCGATTCACTGAGCCGCGTTGCTTTCGCGGCGGCTGTATTTATGGGTCGTGCCGTAAGGAGATTCGGCGACGTCCCAAAGCATCTCCGGCAGCTTGAAGCGCACGTTCTCCTCGACGCCCTCGAGGTTCTGCACCTGGATCGGCCCGAACTCGCCGAGGCGGGCGATGACCTGCTGAACCAGCTCCTCCGGCGCCGAGGCGCCGGCGGTCAGCCCTACTGCCTTGACGCCCTTGAGCCAGGCTGGATCGACGTCATCGGCCTGATCGATCAGGTAGCTCGGCACGTTCATCTCGGTGCCGATCTCGCGCAGGCGATTCGAGTTGGAGCTGTTGGACGAGCCGACGACGAGGATGATATCGACGTGGCGGCCGAGCAGGCGCACCGCCTGCTGGCGATTCTGGGTGGCGTAGCAGATGTCGCGCACGTCCGGGCCGTTGACGTTGGGAAAGCGCTCCTTCAGGCGGTCGATGATGACGCGCGTGTCGTCGACGCTGAGCGTGGTCTGCGTGATGTAGGCGACGCGGTTCGGGTCGCGCACCCTGAGCTTGTCCACATCTGCGATCGACTGCACGAGATGGACGCCGCCGGGGATGCGCCCGCGGGTGCCCTCGACCTCCGGATGGCCCTCATGGCCGATCAGGATGACGTCGAAGCCCTTCTCGGCATAGCGCTGGCCCTCGCGATGCACCTTGGCGACCAGCGGGCAGGTGGCATCGATGACCGGCAGGTCGCGCAGCTCGGCCTTGTCGGCGACCTTCTGCGACACGCCATGGGCGCTGAAGACGGTGATGGCGCCCTCGGGAATTTCGTCCAGCTCGTCAACGAAACGCGCACCGATGCTGCGCAGCTTTTCGACCACGCGCTTGTTGTGCACGATCTCATGACGGACATAGACGGGGGGGCCATATTTCTTGAGCGCGAGTTCGACGATCTCTACGGCGCGCTCGACGCCGGCGCAAAATCCTCTGGGCTGCGCGAGTATCACCAGCATGCACTGCCAACCTTTCCCCTGACCGTCACTGCCATTCCCCATCGCAGCCTGCCCGCTGGCACCACTGCGGCGCAAGCGAACAGACCGGAAACGATTCAAGCCCAAGGCAGTATCACACATTGGCGCGGGCGGCAAACATACCCCCACGCTCCGTGACCGCCCTCACAGAGTTTAAACCGATTCCCACTTTCGCGCCCGGATTTGCCGCTCTTGCAGCCGGCATGTTAAAGGACGGCCATCGCCGCGCCAGGACGGGGGAGGGTCTGGCATGCATCGTTTCGCCGGCAGGCTTGTTCGGCTTGCAATCTTCTGCGCCACCCTTCTGGGCATCGCGCCCCCGGCGCATGCCGGGCCGGCGAGCGACCTCATCGCGAAGCTGAATACGGTCTTCATCGGCGTCATGCAGAACGCCAAGGCGCTCGGCTATGCGGGCCGCTACAAGACGCTCGAGCCGGCCCTGGCGGAGGCCTATGATTTCGCCGAGATGACGCGCGTGACCACCGGCCGCCAATGGCGCAGCCTCACCGACGGCCAGAAGCAGCAGATCATTGCGGCGTTTCATGACCTTTCGATCGCGACTTATGCCGCCCGCTTCGACGGCTTCGGCGGCGAGCACTTCGAAATCCTGGGCGAGGAGCCGGCGCCCGCCGACAGCGTGCGCGTCAACAACCGGATCGTGCCGGGGAGCGGCGAACCGATCCGCATCGACTACCTGCTGCGGCAGAAAGACGGGCAATGGCGGATCATCGACGTGTATCTGAAGTCATCCGTGAGCGAGCTGGCCGTGCGCCGGGCCGAGTTCACGGACACGCTTGCGAAGAGCGGCTTCGACGGATTGATGGCCGATCTGAAGGCGAAAGTGACCAAGCTGCGCAGCGAGGGAGCCGCCGCCAGCAACTGACGCGGGCGGTTCGGCATGCCGTTGCAGCGAACCAATCGGATTGAGCGGTGACAATCGTGCGACAGGCCGTCGCTTCGCCCGGCCTGCGCTTGACCGCGCGCATCTAAAGTCTTGCGCTGCGCCGCTCTGTCCACAATATGGATGGGGTCCGTACAGCACCAAGGGGTTTCCATGCAATTCGGGATGGGTCAGGCGGTTGTCCGCAAGGAAGATCTGCGGCTGCTTACCGGCGGCGGTCGCTATCTCGATGACATTAATCTTGCTGGCCAAGCCCACGCGGCCATTCTGCGCTCGCCCCATGCGCATGCCCGCATCCGCTCGATCGATTCCGCGGCGGCGCTGACCAGGCCCGGCGTCATCGCCGTGCTCACCGGCGCGGACCTCGAGGCCGACGGCGTCGCGCCCATGCCCTGCCTGGCCCATATCCCGAACAAGCCGGGCACGCCAGAGCAGGTCTTTCCGCGCCGCATGCAACTCGTCGCGGATCGCGTGCGTCACGTCGGCGACGGCGTCGCCATGGTGGTCGCCGAGAGCGCGGCCGCCGCGCGCAATGCTCTCGCCGACATCGCGGTCGACTACGAGCCGCTGCCGGCGGCGATCGATCCGGTCGCGGCGATGCAGCCCGGCGCCGCGCAGGTCTGGCCGGAAGCGCCGGGCAATCTCGACTTCACCTGGGCCGATGGCGACGCCAAGGCCGTCGACGCGGCCTTCAAGAAGGCGCAGCGCACGGTTGGCCTCGACCTCGTCAACAACCGCGTCGTCGTCAATTCGATGGAGCCGCGCGGTGCCATCGGCCAGTATGATGCGGCCGCCGACGCCTACACGCTCCACACCTCATCGCAAGGCTCGCACCTCGTGCGCGATGTCCTCTGCGGCCACGTCTTCAAGGGCCTGGATCCGGCCAAGATGCGCGTCGTGACGCCCGATGTCGGCGGCGGCTTCGGCATGAAGGTGTTCGTCTATGCGGAGATGGTCCTGGTCCTGTGGGCGGCCAAGCGTCTCGGCCGCCCGGTGCGCTGGATCTCCGATCGCAGCGAGGCCTTCATCTCCGATTCCCACGGCCGCGACAACGTCACGCGCGCCGAGCTCGCGCTCGACGGCGACGGCCGCATCCTCGCCGTGCGCGTGTCGACGACCGCGAACCTGGGCGCCTATCTCTCGCAGTTCGGGCCGTACATTCCGACGCTGGCCGGCAAGGGCATGCAGACCGGCGTCTACGCCATTCCCGCGGCCTACAATGAAGTGAAGTGCGTCTTCACCAACACCGTCCCCGTCGACGCCTATCGCGGCGCCGGCCGGCCGGAGGCGGCCTACATCATCGAGCGCGTGATGGACGCCGCCGGCCGCGCCACCGGCCTCGGGCCGATCGAGATTCGCCGCCGCAACATGATCCCCGCGAAGGCGATGCCCTACACCACCACGCTGGGAACGACCTTCGATGACGGCGATTTCCCGCGCCTGCTGTCCGAGGCCGTCAAGGACGCCGATTGGGACGGCTTCGAAGCGCGCCGGCGCGAGGCAAAAGGGCGCGGCCGCATGCGCGGCATCGGCCTCGCCTACTACATCGAGACCTGCGGCGGCGGTCCCTCGACGCCCGCCATGATCCGGGTCGAGCCCGACCGCACGGTCACGGTCATCGTCGGCAACCAGTCGAACGGCCAGGGCCACGAGACCGCCTATGCGCAGATCGTCTCCGAGCAGCTCGGCATCGCCTTCGACACCGTCCGCGTCCGCCAGGGTGACACGGCGCTCATGGCCCAGGGCAGCTTCACCGGCGGATCGCGCGCCCTGCCCGGGGGCGGACCATCCGCTCGCTACGCCGCCGACGACGCGATCGCGAAGGGCAAGGAAGCCGCGTCCCATCTGCTGGAGACGAGCGTCGCCGATATCGAATATGCCGCCGGCAATTTCCGGGTCGTCGGCACCGACCGGGCGATGGATCTGTTCGAGGTCGCCGCGGCGGTGCGCGACGGCCGGGCCCGACTCGCCTCCGGCGCGGCCGATCTCACCGGCAGCGCCGACTTCAAGCCGACGGCCTCCACCTATCCCAACGGCTGCCACATCTGCGAGCTCGAGGTCGACCCCGACACCGGCACGACGGAGATCGTTCGCTACACCGTGGTCGACGACTTCGGCCGCGTGGTCAATCCGCTGCTGCTCGCCGGCCAGGTCCATGGCGGCATCGCCCAGGGCGTGGGACAGGCGCTCGTCGAGAGGACCGTGTACGACGACGAGGGCCAGCTGCTGACGGCGTCGTTCATGGACTACGCCATGCCGCGGGCCGACAACCTGCCGAGCTACGCCTTCCGCTGGATCGAGATTCCCTGCAAGACCAACCCGCTCGGCATCAAGGGCTCCGGCGAGGCCGGCGCCATCGGTGCCCCGCCGGCGGTGATGAACGCGCTGCACGATGCGCTGGCCCCGCTCGGCGTCGCCCACATCGACATGCCGGCCACGCCGGCCACGGTGTGGCAGGCGATCCAGGCCGCCGGCGCACGGAAGGCAGCGGAGTAGCTGCGGTTGGGAGAGTTCGACGTTGCTTCACGAGGCGGGCGTGGTGGGCCGTTCAGGACGAAACTGGGCACTGGATTCTCACCATTCCCGTCCGGCGAAAAAGTAGAAATCTTTGTGGCCGTTTCGATTAGGTAAGGACAAATACACACGCCCCATCGGTCGGCGACTGGTCAGCGTCCTCGGGACTCCTGGGCGATTGCGGCAAACTGCTCGCGGTTGCGTTTTGGAAAGGGATCGTCACCGGACGGTCGAAACCGCGAACCGGGCTGGGGCGCAGCCCAGAGACTGGTCCGGCGGAACGCCGGATGCGCCAAACTCTTTATGCGCTTAAACCGGCTTGGATGAGGTGCTTTGCCTCGTCAACTGAAAGCGCCTTGCCCGCGAGGCTTTGCACGTTCCACAGCCCGCAGGCTCTGATGACTGCCGACTTGGGATGGGATTTTCCCAGCCATGTCTCGGACGGACCGCAGTCCAGACATTGATAGATCGTGGATAGTAGGCATTCTTCGCAGTGAAGCCGATCCGCTTCGGTATCGAAGCGTAACACCGCAAACGAAAAGTTCTCGACCATATAGCGCGTGACTTCGGCTTCGATCTCCTGCAATCGAACGTTATCTACCTTGTGTTCATTCGTTGCGCGCGAAGCCTTGGTCGTAAGATCGATCTCCCAATGCGCAAGAAACGGATCGCCCGCTTTGGCAAGAAGGCAGCGCCCAACGTGCTTCCTGAATATGCTCCGGTCCTTGTTCGGCGTGTAAAGATGCTCGCGAATGCGTGGCGCAAGATTGTTCTGGCCGCGGTGAGTGCCCACCCGGACTATGCGTTCGCCGCCATGCGCCTTCTCGCCGTTCTCGAACAGGACGTAGATTCCGTTCTTCGGAGCTTTGGCGAGATCCTCGCGCTTAAGGCGCGGCAGGCGAGAAAGCGTTTCGTGAAGGTACTGGCAGGTCGCCGTCATGACATCTGCCGCTCCAGCCATTGTAGTTGCTTGCCGAAGGCAAGTCCTTCCATCGGCACGGTGTAGTGTTTGATGTGCGGGACGAGATTCTCCCGGTAAGGCTCTCCCGCAAGGAACACAAACTGATCGGCATCAAGATCGCAGGTCTCGCGCAGCGCAGAAATCACGCCCTGCGCCCATGACCGTCGTGCAGCGGTCTTCATCTTCTTGAGCGTCTGCTCATACGGCTCGATAAGGTCATCAAGTGTAAGCAGCCCATATTTTGCCGAGAGGATGAATATGCGCTTCGGCTTTAGGCTTTGGGCATAAGCCATCATCTTCTGAAACAAAGAGCTCGTGTACATATCACCCGCGCGGCAACGGTAATCTCGTTTGGATTTGACGCAAGAGAGGAGCACGACCGGGGCGCTCATGGGCGCCCCGCGCTTTTGCTGGCGTTGCCTCTGTGTTCCATCTCCACCACGTCATAGACCTGATTTTGTGATGTACATTCCAGTGATGGTGGGCCCGGCAGGACTTGAACCTGCAACCACACCGTTATGAGCGGCGCGCTCTAACCAATTGAGCTACGGGCCCGGAAGGAAGCTGTCAGCCGTCAGCAATCAGCTATCAGGAAGAAGCCTGTGGGATCAAGGGCGGGGCTCGTTCGCGGTATCAAGGAGCATTCATTCCCCACCGCTGTCATCGCCGGGCTTGACCCGGCGATCCATCCTCGTGTCAAGCACGAGGACGCCGCCGCTCGATGGATGCCCGCGTCAAGCGCGGGCATGACACCGAGGGGGAATAACGGACCGCGACTCCCGACCTCATGCTCCGGCAACTGTACCGGCGCGTTGCGCCAACTCCGCAAGACATGCTTGCCGATCCGCCTGAAAATCACCCGCAATCCAC
>JBGPEQ010000040.1:0-13767 GCA_041482855.1 Dongiaceae bacterium
CGCCTCAAGGACGAGGACCGCGCCGCGCCCGAGATGATCTCCATGCTGAAACGCAACTCCTGCGGCAAATCCCTGGACATCGCGCGCATGGCCCGCGACATGCACGGCGGCAACGGCATATCCGACGAATTCCACGTCATCCGCCATGTGATGAATCTAGAGGCCGTCAACACCTACGAAGGCACCCACGACGTCCACGCCCTCATCCTGGGACGCGCGCAGACGGGGATCCAGGCGTTCAGCTGATGACGGGAAAGGGCAACGGCGCACCTGCCTCGCCTTGCTGAGGCCGACCAATCGCTGCCGATAGTTACAGGCCGTTACCCGAATCTTCGCGACATGGTAAAGCCAGGGTTAAATGGTCCCGCCCGACCCGGCCGGTTTGTCCTCACCACTCCTTAAGCGTTACCCCGTCACATTAGCCCCGGGCCGGAACCCAAGCCGGTCCCTTAGCAGGGGTGTCGAGCCGCCGCATGAGTCGGGAATCCTCGCTTGCCAGCCTGTCCTGGGAGACGGCCTCGCCGGCCGAGCTTGCGCTCTGCAACGCGGCGGAGCTGGCGGGCTGCGTGCTCGCCCATGCGGTCTGGTGCATGTCCGAGGAGGAAGAGGGCCCGTTCTCGCCGACCATCGCCCATGAGGGCGCCGAGGGCCGCCACTACCTCATGTTCGACGACGAGGACTACGATCAGGCCATCGGCCGCGGCCAGGCCTGGATCGCCGCCAATCCCCGCGGCGTCGACCGCGCGGTGCTCGTCTGCGACGGCTACACCGATCGCAACGGCCAGCTCGTCGACGCCCTCATCGCCCAGGTCATCGACTATGTCGGGCAGCAATCCTTCATCGTCACCGTCCCCTACCGCCCGATGACCGCCGAGGCCGGCTTCGCCGTCTTCGGCGCCCAGTTCATGCTCGGCAACGACGAGCTCGACCAGGCCCCGCTGCTGGCCGCTTTCGGCCGCGGCATCGCCACCCACGAGGACGCCGCCGCCGCCTGGATCAACCACTTCGACAACACATAGGCTTGCGGCCGCCCCGCCCATCGAGCAGGCGCAGTTTCATAGCAGGCCGCAGCGCACGCACAAGAACTAGGCGCGCGCTCGAACACACCGTATATGCACGGGACCTGCGCTGAAGTCGCGCACCGGCCGCGTGTTGCACCGGCTTCTCCCCGGTGGCATTGTGATACTCCCTATCACCAAGAAACTAGTCAGGGAGAAACACCATGCATCGGCGTAGTTTTCTGCAGTCGGCCGCGAGCATCGCAGCCGTTTCCGCCAGCCCGCTGTTCGGGCGCCGCGCGCGGGCGCAGGGCAAGAATGTCCTGCGCATGGGCTTCGCGGACGAAGTGCTGACCCTCGATCCCATCAAGACGGTATACGGCCCGGACATCCTCATCCAGGGCATCATGTTCTCTCGGCTGCTGCGCGCCTCCGCGGATCGCAAGCAACTCTTCCCCGGCCTCGCCGCCAGCCACGAGATATCGGAGGACGGCAAGACCTACACCTTCAAGCTCGCTGACGCGAAGTTCTCGGACGGCTCTCCGATCACCGCCGAAGACGTCGCCTTCAGCTATACGCGCATGCGCTTCCAGAAGGACTCGGCCTATGCCGGTCCGTTCACGGCGCTGGAGAAGACCGAGGCCGTCGATTCCAAGACCGTCGTGATGCATCTCAACAAGAAGTTCACGCCCTTCATCCAGAACGTCGAGATCTGGAACAGCGGCATCGTGCCGAAGGCGGCGGTGGAACAGCTCGGCGACGACAAGTTCGCGCAGACGCCGGTATCGTCCGGGCCGTTCCGCCTGGTCGAATGGAAGAAGGGCGACCGCGTCATCCTCGAGAAGAATCCGAACTACTATCGTCCGGGCCTCCCCTATCTCGACGGCATCGAGATCCTGTATGTACCGGACGACAATACGCGCGTGTCGATGCTGCGGGCCGGCGAGATCGACATGCTCCTGGGCGCGCCTTACCAGCTGATCTCTCAACTCGCCGCCGAAGGTTTCCAGGCAACGCCGGAACCCTCCAGCATCATCAACGAGCTGCTCATCAATCATTCGACTGAGCCGTTCAACAACATCCAGGTCCGGCAGGCGGTCAGCCTCGGCATCGATCGCCAGGCCATCGCCGATGCGGTCACCCTCGGCCTCGGCAAGCCCGCCAGCTCGCTCATGGCGCCCGTGCTCAACTATTTCAACACCGATCTGCCGGTGCCCGTGCGCGATGTCGCCAAGGCCAAGGAGCTGCTGGCGCAGGCCGGCAAGCCGAACCTGAGCTTCGACCTGCTGATCTCGGCCGGCCTTGCGGCCGAGGAGCGTACGGCCGTGCTGATACAGTCCCAGCTCGCCGAAGTCGGCGTCACCGCCAATATCACCAAGGTCGATTCGACGCAGGAATGGAACAGCCTGGTCGACGGCACCTACCAGGCCACGCTCAATTGGTGGTACAACGAGACGCCCGATCCCGACATCGCGCTGCGCTGGGCGATCTGGGGCGCAGGCGAAAACAAGTCCTACTACACCCGCTACAACAGCGACAAAGTGAACGAGTTGCTCGAGCAGGGAGCGGCGGCGCCGGAAGGCGACGGCCGCAAGGCTATCTACTATGAAGCGCAGAAGATCGCCTATGAAGAGGTGGCGCAGATCGGCCTCTTCTATCCGCCCTACCGGAACGTCTACAGCCCGAAGGTCAAGGACATGAAGCTCAATCCCGGCTTGCAGTTCTCGACGATCGACGAGGTCAAGCTGGAAGGTTGACGGCATCGGTATCGCCGGGCGGGCCGCTGCGCTCCCGCCCGGCGTAACATCCCTGAACGCACAGATCGATGGATCGATTCGCCTTCGTCCTGCGGCGTCCGCTGCAGCTTGTCCCCGTCCTCATCGGCATCAGCCTGGTCACGTTCATCCTCGTGCAGTTGATGCCCGGCGATCCCGTGCGCGTCATGCTGGGGCCCCGTGCCTCGGAAGAGGCCATCAGGATCGTGCGCGCCCGCTATGGGCTCGACCAGCCGATCCTGCTGCAATACGGCTATTACATCGTGAACGTCCTGCGCGCGGACTTCGGCCGGTCGCTGGCCTTCCGCGCCCCCGTCATCGACGTCATCCTCGCCCGCCTCGTCCCGACCGTCTGCCTGCTCGTCTACGGGCTCGTCCTGTCGGTGGCGTTCACGGTCGCTCTGTCCATCGCCGCGGCGCGCCGCCCCGGCGCCTGGGTCGATCAGACGGTGCGCCTGTTCTGCGTTGCCGGGCTGGGGCTGCCGTCCTTCTGGCTCGGCCTCATGCTGATCATGCTGTTCAGCCTGCGGCTGAAGCTGTTCCCGGTCTCCGGCTTCGGCGACTCCTTGCCCGACGTGCTCTGGCACCTATTCTTGCCGGCGTTGACGATCGCGATCGCCGTCACGCCGATCCTGACCCGCAATCTGCGGGCCACACTGGTCACCCAATCGGCGGCCGACTACGCCGTCGCCGGCCGCTCCAAGGGCCTGTCGGAGAACTACGTGTTCTTCCGCCACGTCTTCCCCAATTCCCTGCTGCCGACCATCAGCCTGCTGGGCATCGTCGTCTCCTTCCTGATCGGCGGCACCGTCGTCGTGGAGACCGTGTTCAACGTGCCCGGCATGGGTCAGCTGATGGTGCGCGCCGTCCTCCTGCGGGACTACTTCATCGTACAGGGCGTCACCCTGTTCTTCGCGGTCGGCGTCGTCCTCACCAGCTTCGTCGTCGACATCGTCACCGTCGCGCTCGATCCGCGGGTGAAGTTGTGAGCGTCGGCAGCGAGGCCGGTCCGCGCGCCGCCGTCGGCTCATGGCGGCTCCGGCTGCCCGCCACCTTGCTGGTCGGCGCCGCGATCGTCGTCACCTGGCTTCTCATCGCGATGCTCGGCCCCGCCTTCGTGGCCCACGATCCCATCGCCGTCGACCTCGCGCACGCGCTGCTGCGGCCGAGCGCCGACCATCTCCTGGGCACCGACAGCTACGGCCGCGACGTGCTGACCCGCCTCATGTACGGCGCCCGCACCGATCTGCAGATGGCCTTCTTCGGCGTCGCCGGTCCCTTCGTCATCGGCACGATCGTCGGCCTGCTGGCCGGCAATTTCGGCGGCATCCCCGATGCCGTGCTGATGCGCATCCTCGACGTCACCGTCTCGTTCCCCTATTTCGTGCTCGTCATCGCCATCGTCGCCGTGCTGGAGCCCGGCCTCACCAGCTACTACATCTCGCTGACCCTGGTGAACTGGGTCTCCTATGCGCGCCTCGTGCGCTCCGAAGTCATCGTGCTGCGGCAGGC
This sequence comes from Dongiaceae bacterium, assembly GCA_041482855.1. Classification (GTDB taxonomy): domain Bacteria; phylum Pseudomonadota; class Alphaproteobacteria; order Dongiales; family Dongiaceae; genus JBGPEQ01. The sequence goes on from JBGPEQ010000040.1 coordinate 4,286, forward strand.
GGATTTCGTGCTTGCGGCACACACGATCGGCATCGGCGAGATACGCGTGATGAGCCATCACCTGCTGCCCAACGCCATCTCGCCGTCCGTCGTCTTCGTGTTCACCGATGCCGTACTCACGATCGTGCTGGGATCGTCGCTCGGCTTCCTCGGTCTGGGCGTGCAGCCGCCGGCGGCCGAATGGGGCGTGATGATCGCCGAAGGGCAGCTTTATCTCGCCACCGCCTGGTGGATCGCCGTCTTTCCGGGCATCGCCATCTCGCTGCTGGCGCTCGGCTTCTCGCTGGTCGCCGATGGCCTGGCCAAGCTCTTGCACACCGCACCGTGACCGCGCCTCTTCTCCTCAGCGTCGAAGATCTCGCCGTCGAGTTCGAGACCGCGCACGGCCCCGTCCCAGCGCTCCAGGGCGTGTCCTTCTCCCTTCCGCAAGGCGAAGTGCTGGGCATCGTCGGCGAAAGCGGTTCAGGCAAGACGGTCGCCTGTCGCTCGGTCATGCGGCTGCTGTCAGGCAACGCGCGCATCCTCTCCGGCCGCATCGCGTTCGAAGGCCGCGACATGCTGGCGCTCGACGAGCGCGAACTCAGCCGTGTCCGGGGCGAGCGCATCGCCATGATCTTCCAGAATCCCTCGACCCATCTCGATCCGCTCATGACCGTCGGCCGCCAGGTCGGCGAGGCCCTGCAGGTCCATCACGGCGTTAACGCCCAGGAGGCGCGCCGCCAGTCGATCGAGCTGCTGGCGGACATGCGCATCCCCGAGCCGGAGCGCCGCGTCGATGCCTACGCGCATCAGCTCAGCGGCGGCATGCGCCAGCGCGTCATGATCGCGGCGGCGCTCGCCTGCAAGCCGACCCTGCTGCTGGCGGACGAACCGACCACCGCCCTCGACGTCACCGTGCAGGCGCAGATCCTCGACCTCCTGAAGCGCCTGCGCCGCGAGCGCGGCCTGTCCATCGTTCTCGTCTCCCACGATCTCGGCGTGGTCGCGCAGATGTGCGATTCCGTCGTCGTCATGAAGGACGGCAAGGTGGTGGAGAGCGGCCCGGTCGCCGACATCATCGAGCGCCCGCGCATGGACTACACCCAGCGGCTGATCGCGTCCCAGCCGGCCCTGATGAGTCCGGCATCCTTCGGGACCCACCAAGGCGATCCCATCCTGTCGCTCGACAATCTCGCCGTGCACTTCCCGCAATCGCGCGGCGTGGGCGCTCTGCTGGCGGGCCGCGCCCGCCACGTCGTGCGGGCCGTCGACGGCGTCAGCCTCTCCTTGGCGCGCGGCGAGACCCTCGGCATCGTCGGCGAGAGCGGCTCCGGCAAGAGCACCATCGCGCGCGCCATCGTCGGACTGGCGCCCGTCCATTCCGGCAGCATCGTCTTCGCCGGCGAATCCGTTGCCGCCCTCGGCGGCGCCGACCGCGTCCGCTTCAAGCGCGCCGTGCAGATGGTGTTCCAGGATCCCTTCACCTCCCTCAACCCGGCCTTCACCGTCGCGCAGACCCTGGCCGAGCCGCTGCGCCGGCACCGGCTCTGCAAGCCCACGGAGATCCCGGCCCGCGTCGCCGATCTCATGCGTAAGGTCGAGCTGCCCGTTGAACTTCTCACGCGCCGTTCGGGCCAGCTCTCCGGCGGCCAGCGCCAGCGCGTCGGCATCGCCCGCGCCCTCGCGCTGGAGCCGCAGCTGATCATCGCCGACGAGGTGACGTCGGCCCTCGACGTCACCATCCAGGCCCAGATCCTCGGCCTCTTCCGAAAGCTGCGCGAGGATATGAACCTCTCGCTCGTGCTGATCTCCCACGATCTCGCGGTGGTCCGGCATCTGTGCGAGCGCGTCGCCGTCATGCGCGGGGGTCGCCTGGTGGAGTACGGCGCCACCGCCGACATCTTCGACGCGCCGCGCGAGGCCTATACGCGCGAGCTGCTGGCCGCCATCCCGCGCATCGCGCATCCATCGCCACTGAGCGATGCGACAAGGCATCCAGCATGAGCGCACGAGATCGGGATCAACTCCATGCGTCCTTCGACAAGCTCAGGATGAGGTGGATTCTTTGTGCCATCAAAATTCTTCCTCATCCTGAGCTTGTCGAAGGACGCAGGATGGCTGTGCCAGCCAACGTTTAGAGTTCACACAGGGGAAACGACACATGCCGGCCTATCGAAAGCCCGATGAATTCGTCCGCGTCAGCGTTCCCGGCGGCCGCGTCGCCGTCTATTCCTACGGCAAGGGCGACGAGGTCCTGCTCTGCCTGCATGGCGGCCCCGGCTGCACCTGCGACTATGTGCGCGACAGCCACAGCTTCCTCGCCGATCACGGCTACCGCGTCGTCGTCTACGATCAGCTCGGCAGCGGCCGCTCCGACAAGCCGAAGGACAGCGCACTCTGGAACATCCCGCGCTTCGTCGAGGAGGTGGAGGCCGTGCGCAGCACGCTCGGCCTCGGCCGCGTCCATCTGCTCGGCCAATCCTGGGGCACCTGGCTCGGCACCGAGTACTGTCTCGAGCATCTCGAGAACGTGAAGACCTACATCATCGCCAACGGCTCCGGCAGCGTGCCGCAGACGGTCGCCGAGCTCTATCGCCTGCGCGCCGACCTCGGCGCCGAGACCGTCGCGATGATGCTGCGCCACGAAGCGCAGGGCACCACCGACCATCCCGAATACGCCGCCGCCGTCACGATCCTCTACCACCGCCATCTCTGCCGCGCCGATCCCTGGCCGCTCGCGGTCAAGCGCTCGATGGAAGGCACCAGCAAGGACGTCTACGGCACCATGTGGGGTCCGAACGAATTCTGCTGCACCGGCACGTTGAAGGATTGGGACCGCCTGCCCGACATGCCCCGCATCACCGTGCCCTCCCTCATCCTCACGGGCATGCACGACGAGTTGACCCCGGCCTGCGCCATGGCCATGCAGCGTGCCCTCCCGAACGCCCAGCTCCGCATCTTCAAGAACAGCTCGCACATGCCGTTCTGGGAGGAGCCGGCCGAGTACTTCCCCGTCCTGCTCAAGTTCCTCGCCTCCCATCGTAGCCGCCGCAGCGCGAAGAAGCGCCGCCGTTGATCGGAGGGCGCTTCCACCCCGCCACTTCTCTATTTGTCATTCCCGCGAAAGCGGGAATCCAGGGCCACAGAACTCGTCGCTTGCCCTGGACCCCCGCTTTCGCGGGGGTGACAGCCGAATCAATATAGGCTTACATTCCTATATTGAAGCTCAGAACAAACCACAGGACACCCGCATGAACCCCACCGAATACGCCTCCTACGATGGCCTCGGCCTCGCCGACCTGGTGCGCCGCAAGGATGTCACATCGCGCGAGCTCTGCCAGCTCGCGCTGCAGGCCATCGACAAGCTGAACCCGCAGCTCAACGCGGTCATCGAGGCCTTCCCCGATCGCGCCGACTCCGCGCCAGCGTCCGACGGACCCTTCGCCGGCGTGCCCTTCCTCGTAAAGGACTTTCCCATCGAGGCCGGCGTGAAGGCTGAAATGGGCTCGCAGCTCGCCGCCGGCTTCACCCCTGCGCGCGACAGCGAATTGATGCTCCGCTTCCGCAAGGCCGGCCTGATCAATCTCGGCCGCACCACCACCTCCGAGTTCGGCCTCGCCGCCCTCACGGTGTCACGGCACACCGGCGCGACGCGCAATCCCTGGGACCTGTCGCGCACGACCGCCGGATCGAGCGGCGGTTCCGCGGCCGCGGTCGCCGCCGGCATCGTCCCGCTCGCCAACGGCGGCGACGGCGGCGGCTCGATCCGCAACCCCGCCTCCTTCTGCGGCTTGGTCGGGCTGAAGCCGACGCGCGGCCGCATCTCCCTCGGTCCGGACACCGGCGATCCCTACAGCGGCATGGTCGTGGGTTTCACGCTCACGCGCACCGTGCGCGACTGCGCCGCCGCGCTCGACGCCGTCGAGGGTCCGGCCATCGGCGATCCCTTCGAGATCCCGCGGCCGGCCAAGCCCTATCTGGCGGAGATCGCGCAAGCCCCGGGCCGCCTGCGCATCGCCGTCACGACCGAGGCCTGGTCGGGTCTCCCCATCGATCCCGAAGTGGCCGCCGCCGTCGCGGCCACGGCCGGCCTCCTGGAGCAGATGGGCCATACCGTCATCGAGGATACGCCGCGATTCGACTACGGCGCCTTCCTCGCGGCGCAGATCGATCTCTGGTGCGGGCACACCGCGGCCTTCATCGACGCCATCGCGCAGGCCGTCGGCCGCGTCCCCTCCGAACAGAACCTGCAGACGACGAGCTGGGCGACCTACGTCGCCGGCAAGGCCCTCCCCGCCACCCATCTCGTCGCTGCCGAGGAGCACTACAACCTCGTCACGCGCGAGGTCGCGCAGTTCCTCGCCGGCTATGACGTCCTGCTGACGCCGACGAACACCTGCCTGCCGCTCCCCTTCGGCGCCCACGAGCTCGACGCCCCCGGCGCCACCGTCCAGGACCTGTTCGATCATCTCGCCCCGATCGAAACCTTCACCGCCCTCTTCAACGGCACCGGCCATCCCGGCCTGTCGTTGCCGCTCCACAGCAGCGCCGCCGGCCTCCCCATCGGCATGCAGTTCGTCGCCGGCTTCGGCCAGGAGGCGAAGCTGTTCCGCCTCGCCGCCGCCCTCGAGCAGGCGCTGCCCTGGTCCGGCCGCCGCCCCGCCGTCCACGTCTCCCGATAACGCAGCGTCCGCGAGAGCTTGATCGCCGCCCGCTCTTACGCGACGATAGCGGAATGCGATTGACATCCGCCCAGCTTGATCAGTTCAGCCGCGACGGCGTCCTCGTCTTGCCGAACCTGTTTTCGCCGGCCGAGGTGGCGGTGCTGCGGGCCGCGCTGGCGACCGCCTTCGCCGAGGAGACGCCCGCCAACTTCCGCGAGAAGGACGGCCGCAAGGTGCGCACCGCCATGGGCCTGCATCTGCGCAACCCGGTGTTCGCCAAGCTGGTGCGCCATCCCCGCCTGGTCGAGCCGGCCATACAGATTCTCGGCGACGACCGCCTCTACGTCATGCAGGTGAAGGTGAACGTGAAGGCGGCCTTCGGCGGCGATCTCTGGCAGTGGCACTACGATTTCGCCACCCACCACCGCGAGGATGGTATTCCCAAGCCGCTGCCGCTCAACCTCCACATCCTCCTCGACGACGTCACCGAATTCAACGGCCCGCTCTGGTTCATCCGCGGCTCCCACCGCCACGGCCCCGCCCCCACCGGCTTTGACACGGTCACCACCAGCTATCCGCTGTGGACCGTGCCGAACGACGCCGTCGCCCGCCTCGCCAACGCGGGCGGCATCCTCGCGGCCCACGGCGCGGCCGGCACCGGCCTCATCTTCGGCGACCTCATGGTGCACGGCTCGCCCGCCAACATGTCGCCCTGGGACCGCCGCATCTTCTCGCTGATCCTCAATCCCGTCGTCAACCGGCAGACCGCCTTCAAGCGCCCCGACTACCAGCACCACCGCGACTTCTCGCCGGTGGTGCCGCTCGCCGACGACTGCCTGCTGGCCGACGCACGCGTTGCCGTGTGAATCCGCGGGGGCGACCGGCGGTTGCCCGTCGTCACCGATCCTCGATATCCAGCCTATTGGCGCCCAGTCCCTGAAAGAGCGCCTCGCGGCAGGAGAGGATGACGATCTGGGCCTTGCGCGCCGCGTGCGTCAGGATGTCGAACATGCGCTCCATGCGATCGGGGTCGGAGTAGACCAGGGCGTCGTCCAGGATCACCGCCGCCGGCTTGCCGCGATCGACCAGCAGTTCGGCGAAGGCCAGGCGCGTCAGCACGGCGATCTGCTCCTGGGTGCCGCCGGATTGGCGGTCGAGTTCCGGCGGCTTGCCGTCGCGCTGGATGGCCGTGATGGCGAAATTCTCGTCGCACTCGATCGCGGCTCCCGGCAGCAGCAGCTGCAGATAAGGCCGGATGCGCGTCACCACCGGCGCCATGTAGCGTTCCTTCGCGGCCCGCTCGGCCGCTTCCAGTTCCGCGTCGAGGAGCTGCAGCACACGGACCTCCCGATCGAGAAGCGCCTTCTCCTCTTCCATCTGCGCCAGCTCACGCTCGCCGCGCGCGATACGCTCGTCGATGCCTTCCCCTTCCCGCTCGCCGATCCGGATGCGATGGCCTTGAATGACCGAGCGCAGGTGCTCGATATTGTCGCGCCGCTGCGCCTGCTTCGCGGTCAGGCGTTGGATGCGCGCCTCGATCAGCGCCAGGTTCGCGTCGGCCGCCGTCCGCGCGACCCGCTCGCGCTCGGCGGCCGCCGTTGCCAGCGCCTGCCGCAGGGCGTCGCGCCTTCGGTTCAAGGCCTCGTCGCTTTCGCTCGCGATGGCTGCCTCCTGCTCGCGGCGTCGGCGCTGCAGTTCTGCTGTCGCCGCCCCGTGATTCGCGTGCGCCGTCGCCGATTTCGCCTGCTGACTCCGCAGCACCGATTCTCCTGCCGCTGCCGCGCCACGCGCTTCCTCGACCCGCACGGACAGCGCCTGTGCCCCGGCGACGGTGGACTCGAGGCTGCGCTCGACCTCCTCGCGACCGGGCGCCTGCGACAACTCTAGTTCGGCCAGGCTCGCCGACAGCCGGGCACGCAGCCTCTCGGCATGCGCAGCCAGTGCGTCCGGTCCCGGATCGAGGCCGGGACGCCCCGGTGCGTAAGCCGCGACCTCGGCCTTGGCAATCTCGGCTGCGCCGGCCAGCCGCTGCCGTTCCGCGAACCTTGCTTCGGCCTCATCCGGATCGGCGACGTCTGCGGCGCGCAGCAGACGCTCCAACTCGCGTTCCCCCTTCTGCAGGTCGCGGTCCAGCGTCTCTCGGTCCTTGATCATCGGTTGGATCGCAATGCGACCGACAGCGGCGATCTCGATACGGGCCTCGTCCACCACGCTCACGCGCTCGCCCGGACCGGACAACGGGCGCCCGTCGATCGTGATCCGGTCGAGCGCAGACGGATCGATCTCGAAGGTGACGCGGGTGGCCAAGGCCTGCAGCGCGGTGCGCGCATTCTGCACCTGGCGTGCCGCCCGCTGAATGCGGGTCAGGCTCGACTGATCGATCTTGATGGCGTCGATCTGGCCGGCGAGTTGATTGACCCGCGTCTGCGCCGAACTTGCGCGCTGCAACGCGCCCTCCAGCCCGAGGATCTCCTCTTCCAGGCGGGCAAGATCCGCCGCAGCACGCAGCCGCTGCACCGCGCGCTCAGCGTCGCCCTGCCGCGTCTCGCTCTCCTGCACCGCTGATCGCAGCTTGGCGGCCTCGGCTTCCAATGCTGCTTCCCGGGCTCGGGCGTCGGTCTGCAATTCCGTCGTCGTCGCGACGACGGCCGTCGCCGCCGCGATGGCCTCGACGATATTCCGACGACGCCCCGCTTCGTCCTCGACCTGCTTCGCCCGCGCCTCCGCCAGCGACAGGGCGGCTTCCGCCGCCTTCACCTGCTCCGCCAGCCGCATGGCCGCGTCGCGCTGCCCCTGGGCCTCGGCCAGGGCCTTGCGGTCGGCTTCGTCCTCGTCGGTCGCCGTCGCGCGCCGCAGGTCCTCCTCCGCCCGCTGCAAGCCGTCCAGTTCAGCAGCGATTTCCTGCTGGCGCACACGCAGCGCCGGCAGTAGCTCGTCCCTCAGATTGACGGATTGAGTCAGTACCTCCAGATACCGCCCCTTCGGCTTGCCGCGGCCACCCATCAGTTTGCCCAACTCGTCCGCCGTCGCGCGCCGCACCTCCTGGCCGCGCGCCCCGCCGGCCAGCGCGCCCACCTCGCTTTCCAGACACTCCTGAATCGTGCGCCTGGAACCCTCGACCATCTCGGGCAGCGCGACCGACGAGCCCTGCGTCACCCACAGAGCGCCCCAGATGCCCATCGATGCCTCGTTGGCGCCGCGCTGTCCCGGTTCCGCGAATCCGAGCCGGCGCTGCAGCTCCTCCTCCGCCGGATCGCCCTCGATGCGCGCCCCGCCCGGCAGCGTCAGCCGCGCATAAGGTTCGCGATGCAGGAAGCGCTTCTCGATGCGATAGCGGCCGTCGGCCAGATCGAACTCCATGGCCAGCACGGGCGCGGCGTTGCTGTCGTAGGGCTGCATGCGCCGCAACTCTTCCGTCTTCGAGCGATAGCGCTCGAACAGCAGTCCGCGGATGGCGGCCAGGATCGTCGACTTGCCAAACTCCTGGGGGCCGAACAGCACATTCAGCCCGTCGCCGAAGCCGACGACCCGGACCGGCCGCACGAACTTGCGGAAGTTCTCCAGCTCGATCGAGCGGATCTTCATGGCGCTCCGCCGCGGCGATGCAGCACATAGAGCCGTTGCAGCGCCAGGGCGGCGATCTCGCGCTCGGGGTTCGCCGGATCGGCGGCCTTGCCCCGCAGGTTCTCCGCCGCCGCCCGCACGAAGCCCGCATGGTCGATGGCGTCGAGGTCCTCGGCCGTCGGCGTGATGCCGAGCCTGGTATCGTCGAGGCGGAGATAGCGGAGCGCCGCGCCGATGCTGCCGGCGATGCGCTCCTCGAAAGTGACGCGCTGGTTCAACGTCAGCGCGCCCTCGACCTTCAGATGCAGGAGCACGCGCGCCAGATCGGCATCGAGACCGCGCAAGCGGCCATCCAGCGCCGTCACGTCCTCTTCGCCATTGACCGGCGCCGCCAGCGTCATCCAGCGGAAGCGGCCCGTCGGCAGCGGCGTCACGCGGGGCAATGCCCGCGCGCCCTCGATATCCACCAGCAGGGCCCGGCCCTCGGCGTCCTCATCGAAGCCGTCGGGTTCCGGCGTGCCCGAATACCAGACGCGGTCGGCGATACGCTGCTGCCGATGCCAGTCGCCGAGTGCCAGATAGCTGAGACGGGCGCGCTCGGCGCGGGCGGGATCGAGTTTGTTGTGGGTCGTCAGGCCGTCGGAACCGAACTCGGCGATGGAGCCATGCGCGAGGCCGATGCGGATGATCTCGTCGGCCGTGGCGACGCCGTCCATGTATTCGGTCGGGTCGGCGAGCGAATGGCGGCGCGTGAGCGGCGCCGGCAGCAAAATGGCTGGCGCGCCCTCGATCTCTTTCGGCCCCGGCTCCAGATGCAGGACGATATTGTCCGGCAGCCCCTTCTTGCGCAGCCGGTCCCAGAGGCCGTTGGGCTGGTGGCTATCGTGGTTGCCGGGCAGCAGGTGCCAGCGAACGTCCGGGAACGCCCGCATGCGTTCGATCGGCTGCTCCAGCGTGCGGTCGCTCGGCTTGTCGCTGTCGTAGACATCGCCGGCGACCAGCACCAGTGGCGCCCGCTGCTCGCGCGCCAGCCGCCCGAGCCGTCCGATCGTCTCCAGCCGCTCGGTCTGCAGGACCGCCATCGTGGCGTCGTCCACTTGGCGGAACACCTTGCCGATCTGCCAATCGGACGTGTGGATGAATCTCATGCCGTCACCATGCCGTAGCCGCGCGGCCACCGGCAAGAGCGGCCGACAACCGCATGGCGGCGGCGTCGCCCCTACCGGACCGTGCCGACTCGCTATAACCTAGGCTCCGATGCCCAACGATCATACC
>JBGPEQ010000041.1:0-13640 GCA_041482855.1 Dongiaceae bacterium
CGGCCCGGGTGGTGAGTCTCCTGATCTCCGACGTGCCCGGCGACGATCCGACGGTGATCGCATCGGGACCGACGGTGGCCGATCCCACGACCTTTGCCGATGCCCTGGCCGTCCTCGAGAAATATCGGATCAGCGAACCCGCGGCAGCAATCACGCGATTGCGGGAGGCGAAGGACGAAACACCCAAACCGGGCGATGCGCGTCTCGCCCGCGTCGAGACCACGATCATCGCGCGGCCGCAGGACGCGCTCGAAGCGGCCGCCGCCGCTGCGCGGGAAGCCGGCATCGTGCCGGTCATCCTGGGCGACAGCATCGAGGGCGAGGCGCGCGACGTGGCGCTGGTCCATGCCGGCATCGCCCGCCAGGTGCGGCGTCATGGTCAGCCGGCGCGGGCGCCGGCGGTGCTGCTCTCCGGCGGCGAGACGACGGTGACCGTGCGCGGCCGGGGCCGCGGCGGGCGCAACGCCGAATTCCTGCTGGCGCTGGCGGTGGCGCTCAACGCCGAGCCGGGCATTCATGCCGTGGCCGGCGACACCGACGGCATCGACGGCACGGAAGACAATGCCGGCGCACTGCTGGACCCGACCAGCCTGGCGCGCGGCGCGGCGGCCGGCGTCGACGCCAAGAAGGCGCTGGCCGACAATGACGGGTACGGTTTCTTTGCAGCGCTCGGCGATCTGATCGTGACCGGCCCGACTCACACGAATGTGAACGACTTCCGCGCCATCCTGATCGATGTGGCAAGTTAGACTTCCGCCGCGCGCCGCGTCCGGCTAGGTTCACCCCATGAGACGTCAACGCCAGGCCAAGATCGTGGCCACCCTGGGACCGGCGAGCGCGACGCCGGCGGTCAGTCGCGCCCTGTTCGATGCCGGCGCCGATGTCTTCCGCCTGAATTTCAGCCACGGCGCCCATGCCGACCACCGCGAGCGCTTTGCATTCATCCGGCAGATCGAGTCCGACACCGGGCGCCCGATCGGCATCATGATGGACCTGCAAGGCCCGAAGCTGCGCGTCGGCAAGCTGGCGGGCGGCGGCGCCGACCTCAAGGCCGGGCAGCGATTCCGCCTGGACATGACGCCGATCGAGGGCGACTCGCTGCGGGCGCCGCTGCCCCATCCCGAGGTGTTCAAGGCGCTGACAGCGGGCACCGACCTGCTGCTCGATGACGGCAAGCTGCGCATGCGCGTCGAGGAATGCGGCGCCGACTTCGCGGAGACGACGGTGATCACCGGCGGCCGCCTCAGCGACCGCAAGGGTGTCAACGTGCCGGGCGCCCTGCTGCCGATCTCCGCCCTGACCGAGAAGGACCGCCAGGACCTCCAGGTCGGCCTCGACCTCGGCGTCGACTGGGTGGCGCTCTCCTTCGTGCAGCGGCCTGAAGACGTGGCGGAGGCGCGGCGGCTGATCGCCGGGCGGGCCGCGGTGCTGGTGAAGCTCGAGAAGCCGGCGGCCATCGAGCGGCTGGAGGAACTGATCGAGCTGGCCGACGCCGTGATGGTCGCGCGCGGCGACCTCGGCGTGGAAATGCCGCCGGAGGACGTGCCGCCGCTCCAGAAGCGGATCATCGCCGCCGGCCGCGAAGCTGGAAAGCCCGTGGTCGTCGCGACACAGATGCTGGATTCCATGGTGCATGCGCCGGCGCCGACGCGGGCCGAGGCCTCGGACGTCGCCACCGCCGTCTATGACGGCGCCGACGCCGTGATGCTGTCGGCAGAGACCGCGTCGGGCGATTATCCGCTGGAGTCCGTCACGATGATGAACCGCATCATCAAGCGCGTGGAGAAGGACCCCTACTACCGCCGCTTCATCCTCGCCCAGCATCGCGAACCCGAGGCGACCGCGCCGGATGCCATCAGCGCCGCCGCCGCGCAGGTCGCGCGTACGCTTTCGGCGGCCGCCATCGTCACCTACACCACCTCCGGCTCGACCACCTTGCGCGCAGCGCGCGAGCGGCCGGAAGTACCCGTGCTCTGCCTCACCGAGAAGATGGAGACGGCGCGTCGCCTGGCGCTGTGCTGGGGCACCCATTGCGTGCAGACCAAGGACGTCAGCAGCTTCTCCGAGATGGTGGACAAGGCCTGCCGCATCGCCCGGGAGCAGGGCATCGCCGACAAGGGCCAGCGCCTCGTCGTCACCGCGGGCGTGCCCTTCGGCACGCCCGGCTCCACCAACGTGCTCAGGATCGCCTGGGTGGAGGACTGACCGCCGGGGTCGGCCCGGCGGCGTGGTGGAACACCACGCGCTGATAGACGTAGCCGATCACCATCAGGCTGACGCCAAGGCCGAAGAACGACGCCACCCGATAGAGGCCGGTGAGGACGGCGGCGTCGAGCAGAAACACCTTGCCCACCGCCAACAGCACCACGACGAGCGACGCCCAGCGCAGCGTCGCGCCACCCCTGAGGATGCCCGCGACCAGCAGCGCCACGCCGTAGAGGATCCAGACCACCGAGTAGGCATAGTTCTCGGCGCTGCCGACCTCGCCGTCGTCGAGGCGGCTGCCTTGGAACCACTGGCGGAGTTCCAGCGTGACGAAGGCGAAACCCAGCACGAGCGCCAGGCTCGCCGGCGCCAGGGCAAGCCACGGCCGCTTCGGATCCTGGAGATCGCGAGCGAGTACGGCCACCAGCAGGGCCGGTACGGCATAGGCCGGGACCAGCCAGTTGAGGAGCGGCCATGCGCCGACCTCCTGAACGCCGAGCAGCGGGTTGGCATACAGCAGCGATCCCAGCACCAACGCCACGACGGCGAGGCCCGCGACGGCACGCGCCATGGTCAGGAACTGCGCCCCCCGCGCACGGGCGGACAGGCGGAACAGGCCGAGCGCGATCAGCAGCCAGGCGATGATCATGCATGACAGCTCGGCCAGGCCGATGTCGCCCAGTATCAACACCGCGCCGTGGAAGAGCTGGCGGATCTCCAGACTGACGAACAGCAGCCCGAGAACACCGGCCAGGCCCTGCAGCCAGATCGCGAGCCCCGGCTGCGCCGAGCCTTCGATCTCGCGGGCGATGGCGGCCAGCAGCAGCGCCGGCAGCGCGTAGGCGAAGGGTAGCCAGTTCAGGAGCGGCAAGGTTCCCACGGGTTCGGGTGCGATCAGCGGATTGACCACCATCAGCGAGCCGCCGACCAGCATGATTGCGGCCAGGCCGGTGACGATGCGCATGCCCCACAGCCGCGCCGGACGCGGATCGAGGCGCACGGCACGCGCCAGCCCGATGGCGAGCAGCAGCCAGGCGACCGCAAATCCGGAGACCTCCACGAGATCGAGGTCGAAGCGGTAGATCAGTCCGCCCTGGAAGAAATGATGGAGCTCGAGGGTCACCAGCAGGAACGCGATGGCGACGGCGCCGGCCTCCAGGAATGTCACGAGCGCATCGTCGCGTTCGCGGCGGAACAGCCAGGCCGCGCCGCCGAAGGCCACGAGCGGAATGCCGTAGCCGTAGAGCAGCCAGTTGAAGATCGGCGTCGTGCCGATCTCGAAGCCGACGACCCATGGCCCCGGCAGCAGCCGCGCCAGCACGAGCCCCGCCGCGACCCAGGCCGCGTATCGGAACCAGGCGATGTGCAGGCGCGACTCGATCCAGGCGATTGCCGGCAGCAGCAGCGCCCAGCCGACGGCGATCCAGGAATGCTCGAACTCCAGCGGAATGGCGAAGGCGATGAAGGCGCTGGCAGCGAGCGCGTAGACGCCGAGCGACTCCTCGTAGCTGCGGCTGACGGCGCGGTGGCGGGCGACGGCCGCGGCCGCCATCGCGGCAGGCGCCGCGAGGGCGAGGCTGACCACGCCCCAGGATGGCAGTTCGGCGACACCCCGCAATCGTGCATAGGCGATGAGGAAGAAGGCGACCGTGCTTAGGACAGACAAGAGCGCCCAGCGCACGGGCTGGCGGGCGCCCCAGAGAGCGCCGAAGCCGCCGAACGCGAACAGAGCGCCGATGGACAGCGCTACGCCGATGAAGCGGCTCGTGTCGGCGGTGAGCTCGACGGTCGAGATCGGCCAACCGACCAGCAGCAAGGCCACCAGCGCACCGGCGAGCGCCGCCAGCGGCTCTTGCTCAACGCGGAATCGGGCCAGGGCCAATTGTCCGCCCGCGAGCAGGCCGAAGAACAGCCAGCCATAGAGGTCGTAGCCGGCGGCAGCCACCAGCCCGGTCATGGCGACGAGAGCGAAGGCGTGCGTTATCGATCCCTGCCAGTGCGCGGGAGTCCAGTTGTCAAGGCGTTCCGGCACGGTCACCGCGCGCTGCGTCCACGCGGCAGCCGCACTCGTGGCCAGCAGGAACACGGCCAACCAGGCGTCGTTGTCCCAATCGCGCGGCATGGTCTCGAGCCAGAGCGCCGCCCACAGGAAGCCGCCGGCGACGGCAATCGCCGACGGCCACCACCAGCCGCGCCGGCGCATCAACACTTGGCTGCCGAGCTGGATGGAGAAGAGGTAGCCGAACAGCACGAGCGCGTGGGGGTGGTCGCTGTGCACGATGGCCGGGGTGATGAAGCCGCCGGCGAGACCGAGCAGGCCGACGAACGGACCCTGGCGCAGCGCCAGCGCGATCGCCCCGGCCGTGAGGCCGGCGAGCACGAGGAAGCCCGCGGTCGGACCGATGAGTCCGTAGAGCGAGATGCTGGCGAAGAGACTGGCGTAGAGCACGGCAACGCCGGCCGCGGACAGCGACTGGGCGATGCGACCTTCGCGCGAGCGCATCCATTCGCCGCCGCCGAGCAGCACGACGCCGAGCGCCGCGCCGAACGCGCAGCGCACCGCCGGCCCGAGCCAGCCCTGATCGATGGAGTATTTGACGAGGAAGGCGCCCGCGAGCGCGAGCGCGATTCCACCGATCCAGATGAAGAGTCGAGCGCCGAGGCGCTCTTCCAGCCCGGCAACATCGACGGCCGCCGGCTGCATCGGCGCCGGCGACTCCGTGCTCGAAGGCGCGTCGCTGACCTGCTCCGGCGCCGGCGCTTCATCGATGAGCGCGGCCGTCCCGTAGTCCGGCGACGCGGGCTCTGCGATCGGCGTCGCGTCGGCGACCCGTGCCGGCTCATCGATCGCAGGCGACATCACCGGCTCAACCTGGGCCTCTTCCGATGGCAGCGGCGTCGCCGGGACCTCCGGGGCAGCAGCCGCTTCCGCTATGGCCGGCGGACTCAAGCTTTCGACCACCGGCGAAGGCGAGATCGGCGCGGCGCCCGGAATGGGAGGAGTTGCCGGCGCCGGCGAGTGCCGTGGAGCGACCGCATCCAGTCGACCCTGCAGCTCCCGGGTATCGCCGCGCAGCCGCTGAACCTGCCGATCAAGCTCCGCGATCGCGAGTTGAAGCCTGCCGGTGCGCGACAAGGCGACAAATGCCGCGATGGGTACGCCGACGACGACGGCCAACAGACCGAGCCCGAGCAGAACCATGAACCCTTCCACGACGAACCTCCGTCAAGCCGACCATATCATATAAATGTAAGTGAACGCTCATTCACAGTCAAGTCATGTCCGTACCGAGGGGCCAACCTGCAAGGAAGTGGTTAACGGCTTCTGAAGAAGCGGACTAAGCTATTGCAGGCAATCACCCACCTGACAGCATGCGCCGATGAACGAAGCCAAGACCACTATCCGCACCACCTGTCCGCGCGACTGCTACGACACCTGCGGCGTGCTGGTCGTCAAGCGCGGCGGTGTGGTCGCCAAGGTGCTCGGCGATCCCGATCACCCCGTGAGCCGCGGCGCCCTCTGCGGCAAGTGCGCCATCGCCTACAACGGCGTATGGCGCGATCCGAACGCCCGCCTGGCGCGGCCCCTCCGCCGGGTCGGCCGCAAGGGCGAGGGGCGGTTCGAGCCGGTGACCTGGGAGACGGCGCTGGCGACCATCGCGGAGCGCTTGCAGGCCATCGTCGCACAGCATGGGCCGGCGCCGATCTGGCACACCCACTACACCGGTACCTGCGCCAAGATCGCCGGCGGCTTCCCGCTGCGCTTCTTCAATCGGCTGGGCGCCAGCGAGGTGGTGCCCGACAGCATCTGCAACATGGCCGGCCAGGTGGCGCTCGACTACATGTACGGCAGCGCGGTCACCGGCTTCGATCCGCGTAGCGCGCGCGACGCCGCCTGCCTGCTGCTGTGGGGAGTCAATCCGTCCGCCTCGGGGCCGCACGCCCACAAGCATTGGTTCAAGGAGGCGCGCGGGACCAAGATCGTCGTCGACCCCGTGCGCCACGGGACGGCCGAGGCCGCCGACCTCCATCTCCAGCCGTTCCCGGGCAGCGACGCCGCGCTGGCGTTCGCGCTGCTGCATGTCATCGTCCGCGAGGGCCTGCTCGACCGGACGTTCCTGGCCGACCACAGCATCGGTTGGGATGAAGTCGAACCCCAGTTGGCGCAGTGCACGCCGGCCTGGGGCGAACGGCGGACCGGCGTGCCGGCGCGCCTGATCGAAGAGGCGGCGCGCAGCTACGGCCGCGGCCCGTCGCTGCTGTGGCTCGGCCAAGGTCTGCAGCGGCAGCCGATGGGCGGCAACGTCATGCGCGCCTGCGCCCTGCTGCCGGCGGCGACCGGCAACATCGGCAAGCCCGGCGCCGGCTTCTATTATCTGAATGGCAGCGGCCGCAAGGGCATCCGCGAAAGCCGCATCACGGCGCCCCGGCTGCGCCGCGAACCCGAGCGCAGCGTGAGCCAGATGGACCTGGCTGCCACGCTCGAGGATCCCGCGAAGGCACGTGCGCTCTTCTGCTGGAACATCAACATCGCCGCTTCCAATCCCCAGCAGGCGCGGCTGCGCCGGGCGCTCGAACGCGAAGACCTGTTCACGGTCGTCGTCGATGCCTTCCAGACCGACAGCGCCGATCTCGCGGATATCGTGCTGCCAGCCGCCGGCTTTCTCGAGTTCGACGATCTCGTGTCGTCATACTTTCATATGACGCTCTCGGCCCAGGTGAAGGCGATGGAGCCGCTCGGCGACTCCCTGCCGAACCAGGAGATCTTCCGCCGGCTGGCGCGCGCCATGGGGTTCACCGAGCTGGAACTGTTCGAGGCCGATGCCGAGATTCTCCGAGCGCTGCTGGATAGCGCCGGCGTCGCCGGCGGCTTTGCCGCGCTGGCGCAGGCGGGCACGATCGAGCTGTGGCCGGAGCCGTTGATCCAGTTCGCCGACCTGAAGTTCCCGACCCCGAGCGGCAAGATCGAGATCGCCTCGGCCAGGGCCGCGACCGACGGCCATCCGCGTACGCCGCGGCCGCTCGCGGATGCGCGGCCGGGCGGCGGGCGGCTGCGGCTGCTGTCGCCGGCGACGTCGTGGCTGATGAACAGCAGCTACGGCAACGATCCGAAGATCGGCGAGAAGTTGGGACTGGCGACCGTGGTGCTGCATCCCGACGACGCCGCCGCGCGCGGCATCGCCGACGGCGACAGCGTCGAGCTGAGCAACGAGACCGGACGCCTGACCATGAACGCCTGCGTGGCGCCGATGATGCCCGCCGGCGTGGCGCTCGCCCGCAAGAGTCGCTGGCCGAAGCTCACGCCCGAGCGCGCCAACGTCAACGTGCTCAACGACGGCCGCAAGACCGACATGGGCGAGAGCACGGCCGTGCACGGCACGGAGGTGACGGTCGCGCGCGTCGGCTAGATCTGCTTTTCCTTGATGCGCTTCTTCAGCGCCTCGATCTGCTCGCTCACGCCCTCGAGGTGCGGGTTGACCGCGAGCGCCTTCTCGAAGGCGGCGATCGCCTCCTCGTCATGCTCGAGCGCCGCGTCCATGGCGCCGAGGCCCCAGAGGGCGCCGAAGTGGCGCGGCTCGAGCGCCAGCGTCTTGTCGACGTCGGCCATCGATCCTTCGTAGTCGTTGAGCAGCCACAGCACGGTCGCGCGCTTGTTCCAGCCCTCCGCGAAGTCGGGCGCGATTGCGATCATCTTGGTGAAGTCGGCGAGGGCGGCCTTGTAATCCTGGGCCGCCATCGCATCCGTGCCTTCGCTCATCAGGCGATTGACGTCGGGATTGTTCGAGGTGACCCAGATCGCCCAGATCTGCTCGGTGATCGTGCGACCCTGCAGCGTGCCGGTGGCCTTGTGCAGTTCGGCGAACAGCGCCTCGAGCCGCGGGTCGTTCTGGTCCGCGTGCGCGCCGGCAGGCACCCACGCTGCAAGGGCAAGGACGACCGCGAATGCAATCGAAAACGCATGCTTCATGCCGACAGCGTAGAGCCGGCGGCCGCGCGCTGCCAACAGGTTTTGCGCTTGCCCGCGGACACAAAGCCGTGAATGCTCGATGCCATTCCATCCTCTGGAAACTCGATCCCCGATGTCCATCGCCGGATGTTTTTCAAGCAGCTACGCCGAGGCGCGCGCCAAGTTCCGCGCTGTCGCGCGCGAGGCCGGGGCCGCGGTCTCCAGCTTTCACAACGCAGCCGCCGCGCCTGCCGGGCCGATCTGCGAGAGCACGGGCATCGCGCCGACCAACGCCGACGAAGCGCTCTCGACCGACGCGGCATGGATCGGCCCGCGCGCAGCGACGCGGCTGATCTACGCGCAGTCGGGAACCCACGGCGTCGAGGGATTCTGCGGCTCTGGGATTCAGATCGGCTGGCTGCAGAAGGGACTTCATCGCGAGCTGCCGCCCGGCACCGCGCTGCTGCTGACCCACGCCATCAACCCTTACGGCTTTGCCTGGCAGCGGCGTGTGACCGAGGACAATGTCGATCTCAACCGCAACTTCGTCGATCACGGCGGCGACTATCCGGTCAATGCCGGCTATGAGGCGCTGAAGCACGCCATCTGCCCACCGGAATGGAGCGATGCCGCGCTCGGGACCGCCGATCGCATTTTGATGGGCTATGCGCAGGAGCATGGCCCGATGGCGCTGCAAGCTGCCATCAGCTCGGGCCAATACGGTCACGCCGAGGGCGTGTTCTATGGCGGGCGCGGCGAGACCTGGTCGAACCGCACGCTGGCCGAACTTCTGCGGGCACATGCGGGCAAAGTGCGACAGGCGGCGTTCATCGACCTGCATACCGGCCTCGGTCCTTGCGGCGTCGGCGAGATCATGAACAATCATGCCCCCGGCGAGGCGGCCTTCGCGCGCGTGAACGCGTGGTTCGGCGGCGAGGCGACCTCGATACAGGCCGGCTCGTCTTCCTCGGCGCCGGTGAGCGGCGACATCACGCTGGGCGTGCGGCGCGGGTTGCCGCAGGCGGAGATCACCGCGGTCACGCTGGAATACGGGACGGTGCCGCTGAAGGACGTGCTCGATGCGGTGCGCGCGGACAACTGGCTGCACGCCCATGGCGACCTACGCACCCGCCAGGCGCGCGACATCAAGGCGCAGATCCGCGAGGCCTTCTACCCGGATGCCGACGGCTGGAAGACCATGGTGTTCGAGCGTTCGGTCGACGTGCTGCGGCGGGCCGCCGCCGGTCTGACCCAATACTAGGAACCATGGTCGGCTACTCCGGCACGCCCCTGGTCAGGAAGCTCGGCATCAGGCCCGGGCATCGGGTGACCCTGCGCACCGCGCCCGACGATTTTCCATCGGTGCTGAAGCCGCTGCCGGATGACGTCGTCATCTGTCGCGGCCATCGCGGCAGCACCGACGTGGTGCTGCAGTTCGCCGAATGGCGCCGGCCGCTCGCCAAGGAGTTCTGCAAGGCCCAGGCCCTGCTCCATCCGGCCGGCGCCCTCTGGGTGTGCTGGCCGAAGAGGGCGGCCAAGCGCCCGACCGATCTGACGGAGGCCGTGGTACGGGCGGTCGGCCTCGACCACGGCCTCGTCGACGTGAAGGTCTGCGCGGTCGACGCGGTGTGGTCCGGTCTGAAGTTCGTCTATCGCCTGAAGGATCGGCCGAAGAAGAAGTAAGGGCGACTGCCGGTCGCCCCTACATTCCGATCCGCCGCCGTCAGTGGTGCGCGTGCACGGGGGCCGAGAAGGACCACAGGAAGGACGGCGCCTTGGCCTGGCCGCCCATCATGGTGTCGACCTGCTTGCCCTGGAAGAGCGTGATGCCGATGGAGCGGCCATATTCGATGGCTTGGTCGGTATCGCAGCGGCAGAGGATGACGCGGTGCTCGCCGGCATGCTCGACCAGCTTGCGGATGTGCATGCGATCGTCGGGCATGTCGTTGGTCCAGTAGATCTTCATGAGGTCGACGCCGAGATCGCCGCGGTCCATGAAGGGCAGGCTCAGGTGCGAGAGGCCGTCGAGGCAGATGCGGTAGCCGCGCTTGCGCGCGAAATCGCGCACATAGAGGAAGGTGCCGAGGTCGGCGAACACGTCGATCTTGTGGAACTCCAGCACGACCGTGCCGCGGATCATGCTGCCGACGCTGGCGTCGAAGGCCTGGAATTCCGGCGACAGCACGCTGCCGACATTGAGGTTGATGGAGAAGTTGCCGGACCCAAGCAGGCGCGCGCGCACCGCGGCCATGGTCTGGTCGTCGGCAGGTTCCGGCGTCTTCTTGGCCGTGAGCATCTGCAGGGTGCGGCGGTCGAGGGCCTTGGTCATGTGCTGGAACAGCCAGCGGTCGGCGGTCAGCCGCGTGCCCGGCCCGAGCGCGCGCTCGAGATCGGGGATCGAGGTGTAGACCTCCTCGAATACGGGCACGATCGTGCGGTCGTCGGTGATCAGGCAGGCCGGCTGGTGGCGCACGAAGCGGGCGAGATCGACCGTGGCGACGGTGTTGACGATGGCGGCGTAGCGGCCGAGATCGAGCGGCGCGGTCTCGACCGGCGGCGCCTGCTCAGGCGCGCCCGGCGTCGCCGGCGCATCCGGCTTGGCGGCCGGCTCGCTCAGCAGCGACTCGACCAGGGCCTGGAATTGCGGCAGGGACTCGTTGAGGTTGTAGGTGGTGCAGAACTTCGATTCGCCGTCATGCTCCAGATGGAACAGCGGATCGTCGTGGAACAGCATCTGGATGCGGCGGAGCGCGGCCTTGATCTCGGCGATGCGGCTGTCCTTCAGCACGCAGATCACGTCGGAGCTGCGCAGCATGAAGACGCGGCCGGAGAACTGGTTGACGAGCGCGCGGAACATGTCGAGCGCGAACACCAGGTTCTCGTTGCGCGAGCGCGGGCCGAGCTTCGAGAGATGGATGTGCAGCGCCCAGCCGCGCTCGCTGTGCGCGCCGAGGCGCTGGACGTATTCCGACAGCGATTGTTCTTCGGTCGCCCGCTTCAGGATGGACACCTGGGCTTGCGCTTGCATGATGAGGCTCTCCGCTCTTCCAGTAGCTGCTCGTCTCGTTCCCCGCGCCCGCGGGCGCTCGCGAGGAAACGCGGGACGACAGCGAACCGCTAGCAATTTACACTATCTTAAGCCAATAATGCGTTAAGCCACGCGGTTAATATTCTGTTTTTATTTGGTTGAGCCGCGGTAATTCTTATACTGGGCTTCTCGGTTTGCGACTCATCGTTGGCTTCCCTTAACTTGTCACCCCCGCGAAAGCGAGGTCCAGAGCCTGCCCCGCACATGATGCGGGGGCGAGCGACGGAGCTGTTGCCCCGGATTCCCGCCTTCGCGGGAATGACACGGAGTGGGTGATGGGTCGGAGACAGTGAAGACTGGTATTGGTTAAACCAAAGTATTCAACTTGGCCGGGCGCGGTCCGCCGGTGGCCCAGTCCAGCAGCTCGACGGTATGCAGGACCGGCACGCTCGCACCTGGCGCGAGCTGAGCGATGCAGCCGATATTGCCGGTGGCGACCGCGTCCGGCTGCGTCGCCGCGATATTGCGAAGCTTGCGCTCGCGCAACGCGCCGGCCAATTCCGGCTGCAGCAGATTGTAGGTGCCGGCCGAACCGCAGCAGAGGTGGCCCTCCGGCACGTCGCGCACCATGAAGCCGGCTGCGGTAAGCAGCGCCTTCGGCTGCGCCGTGATATTCTGGCCGTGCTGCATGGAACAGGCGGAATGATAGGCGATCGCCAGGCCGGTGGCAGTGGTCGCCGGCGCCAGGCCGATCTCGCTCAGGAACTCGGTGATGTCGCGGGTCAGCGCAGACACGCGCTCGGCTCGCCGCGCCCACAGCGAATCCTCACGGAACATGAAGCCGTAGTCCTTGACCGTCGTACCGCAGCCCGAGGCGTTGATGACGATGGCATCCAGGCCCTCGCCGTCGAGCTCGCGGCTCCAGGCCGCGATGGTTGCGCGCGCCGCGGCCAGCGCCGACGCCTCCTTCCCCATGTGATGGGTGAGCGCGCCGCAGCAGCCGGCGCCGGCGGCCACCACAACCTCGACGCCGTGTCGCCTGAGCAGCCGGATCGTCGCCTCGTTGATCTCGGGCGCGACGACGGTTTGGACGCAACCGGTCAGCAGCGCGACCCGCTTGCGGCGCGCGCCCTCGGCCGGAAACACCTGCGGCCGATCGACGGCTGAGGGTGCCGGAATCGCGCGCGGCGCCAACGCCAGCATCGGCCGCAGCCGCGCCGGCAGCAGCGGCGCCAGCGGCTTGCCGAGCCGGGCCGCGATGAGGGCGAGGCGAAACAGGCCGGGCTTGGGCAGGACTGCCGCGAGCAGGCTGCGCAGCCAGCGCTCGACGCGCGGGCGGCGAAATGTCTGCTCGATGTGCCGGCGAGCGTGATCGACGAGATGCATGTAGTGCACGCCCGATGGGCAGGTGGTCATGCAGGCGAGGCAGGAGAGGCAGCGATCGATGTGCTTCACGACCTTGGCCGAGGCCGGCTTGCCGTTCTCCAGCATGTCCTTGATGAGGTAAATGCGCCCGCGCGGCGAATCGAGTTCGTCACCCAACAGGACGTAGGTCGGGCAGGTAGCCGTGCAGAAGCCGCAATGCACGCAGGCCCGCAGGATCTTCTCGGACTCCGCGACGTCGGGATCGTTGAGCTGGGCGAGGGTGAAGGAGGTTTGCATTGAAATACTGAACTGAGCCGCGGCGATGTACGGGCGAAGGGCTCAAGGATAGTCGCCGAATCGTCGATCGGCAAAGCGATGCGTTTCAGCGCGAACGCCGCGCATCCTTGAGCGCCCGGCCTGCCTGTGTTAGTCAGGCCCCATGAGGCCGATCCGCAAGAAGGCGACGCCGGTCGGAGTCTTTCCGAAGCGATTCCTGATCTCGACCCTGCGGCAACTGGACCGGGAGGTGGGGCTGACCGTGCCGACATTGGTCGCGCCGCCCAACGGCAGCAGCGCGGCGCGCGCCCTCCCCGTGCGCGTGCATGTCTATCGCGACGGCCGGGCGGTGCATCAGCTGGAAGTGGCGGCCGACCCGCGCCGGCCCTGCGTCGAGGTCTGGCAGCGGGAATGGGAAGCGGGGCTGGCGCCCTCGAACGCCGGCGAGGACCTGATCGCGGTGGAGTATCTGCACGCGCCCGAGGATGCGCCGTGGCTGGGGCCGCGCATGGCCGACGAGGTCGAGGGCCAGTTCCTGGCGCGCGCGGCCGACGGACGCTATGGCTGCGTGCTCACCAGCTTCGTGCCGTTCCGGCCGGCCGGCTACAAATTCACGCCGATCATCGGCCTGACGCACTATCACAAATTCGGGCCGGAGTTCGAGAACTACACCCTTTTCGTCAACCTGAAGGACAGCGGCGCCAACGACGACGGGGCCAACCGGCTGCATGTCGATTACTACAGTTTCGCCGGCGTGCGGCTGGCGGCCGCCGATCTCGAGATACCCTACAATATCGGCTATCTGCACGCCGTCGAGGC
>JBGPEQ010000042.1:0-13599 GCA_041482855.1 Dongiaceae bacterium
ATCGTCAAGCGCGCGGCCGTACCCAATATCGTGGCACCGCCGCTGCCCGAGCCGCTCGCCGACCCACGCGCGGAGATCCGTATCGACCGCGGCACGGCCCAGGGCTACCTGGTGAAGGCCGGCGAATACATCCAGATCATCGACGTCGCCGGCCGGCAATGCTCGGACTTCCAGGCCTTCAACGCGCGCCAGCTCGACAAGGGCATCGAGCGCTGTCTGGACATGACGGCGACGCGCAGCATGATCGGCCTCGGCTATCCCGGTCCCGGCCTCTACAGCAAGTTCTTCGACCATGACCTGCAGCCGCTGGTCGAGGTGGTGCGCGACACGGTGGGCCGCCACGATTCCTTCGGCCTTGCCTGCACGGCGCGCTACTACGATGCCCTCGGCTATCCCGGCCACGCCAACTGCACCGACAACTTCAATGCCGCGCTCGCGCCCTTCGGCGTCGAGGCGCGCGGCGGCTGGGCCGCCATCAACTTCTTCTACAACACCGGCATCAACGCCCAGAACGCCTACTTCCTGGACGAGCCGTGGTCGCGGCCGGGCGACTACGTGCTGCTCAGGGCGACGACCGACATCGTCTGCGCCTCCTCGGCCTGCCCGGACGATATCGACGCCGCCAATGCCTGGAACCCGACCGATATTCACGTCCGCGTCTATCCCGCCGAACAGACCTTCAGCAGAGCGATCGCCTTCCGCATGGCACCCGACGCAGAGCCGCGCCTCACGCGCGAGACCGCCTTCCACCCGCGCACCTCCGCGCTCACCCGCAACTTCGCCGAGTATCGCGGCTTCTGGCTGCCGACTCGGTTCAACAACCACGGCGCCGTCGATGAATATTGGGCCTGCCGCGAGAAGGCGGTGGTGATGGACCTGTCGCCGCTGCGCAAGTTCGAGGTGCTCGGGCCGGACGCCGAGACGCTCATGCAGCTGGCCTGCACGCGCAACATCCGCAAGCTGGCGGTGGGGCAGGTCGTGTACACCGCCCTATGCTACGAGCATGGCGGCATGCTCGATGACGGCACCGCGTTCCGCCTCGGCCCCAACAACTTCCGTTGGATCGGCGGCGACGAGTATGACGGTAAATGGCTGCGCGAGATTGCCGAGAAGCGCGGCCTCAAGGTCTGGGTGAAGTCTTCGACCGACCAGCTGCACAACATCGGCGTGCAGGGCCCGAAGAGTCGCGAGATTCTGAAGCAGGTGGTGTGGACCCCGCCAGGCCAGCCGAGCCTGACGGAACTGGCCTGGTTCCACTTCGCCATCGCCCGCATCGGCGATTGGAACGGTCCGGCGGTCGTGGTGAGTCGCACCGGCTACACCGGCGAGCTCGGCTACGAGATCTTCTGCCATCCGAAGGATGCGCTGACCGTATGGGACGCGGTGTGGGAGGCCGGCAAGCCGCACGACCTCGCGCCGCTTGGCCTTGAAGCGCTGGACATGCTGCGCATCGAGGCCGGCCTGATCTTCTTCGGCTACGAATTCAGCGACCAGACCGATCCCTTCGAGGCCGGCATCGGCTTCACCGTCGCCCTCAAGGGCAATGGGGAATTCATCGGTCGCGACGCGCTCCTGAAGCGTAGGGAGCATCCGCAGCGCATCCTCGTCGGGCTTGAGCTCGAGGGGGGCGAGACGGCCGGTCATGGCGACTGCGTGCATCAAGGGCGCGCGCAAGTCGGGGTCGTGACCAGCGGCATGAAGAGCCCACTGCTGAAGAAGAGTATCGCGCTCTGCCGCATGGACGCCGCCTGCAGCGCCCTCGGCACCGAAGTCGAGATCGGCAAGCTCGACGGCCACCAGAAGCGCATCCCCGCCAAGGTCGTCCGCTTCCCGTTCTACGATCCGGAAAAGACGCGCGTGCGAGCCTAGGGGCGATCCGCGGGCTTGACCCGGAGGCAAATCGTCCGCTTTCTCGATCGGACATCAGGCGTTGCCCGTCGGCGCTATGACCGGCGTCGGCAGGCTCGCATGGTGGCGCGAAAGAATGGAGACGATCTGATGGACGATCACCCCAGCAGCACATCCCCCGCGGCCGAGGAAGGCGGACCGCCTCCACGCCGAGACCTGGTGACGCAGGCCATGATGATGGTGCGTGCCTTCATGGCCTCGCCGGAGCGCACGCAGCTGTTTCTGCTGGGCGGCGCCCTCGTTGCCGTCATCGGCGCGACCGCCTTCGGACAGGTCAAGCTGAATGCATGGAATCGGCCGTTCTATGACGCGCTGGCGCGCAAGGACGTCGCCGCCTTCGTCGATCAGCTCGTCGTCTTCGTGCTCATCGCCAGCGGGCTGCTGGCGTTGAACGTCGCACAGATGTGGCTGAACCAGCGCACGAAGGTGAAATTGCGGGAAGGACTCGTGCACGACCTCTTCAACGAATGGCTGCAGCCCCGGCGCGCCTTTCGCCTCGCCAGCGCCGGCGAGATCGGCCTCAACCCCGACCAGCGCGTCCACGAAGACGCCCGCCACTTGACGGAGCTGTCGACCGATCTCGGTATCGGGCTGCTGCAATCCTCGCTCCTGCTGGGGAGCTTCATCGGCGTCTTGTGGATTCTTTCGGGCGGCGTCACCTTCCGCATGAAGGGCGAGAGTTTCACAATCCCCGGCTATCTCGTGTGGAGCGCCCTCATCTATGCCGGCACCGCCTCGTGGCTGAGCTGGCGCGTGGGCCGGCCCCTGATCGCGCTCAATGCCGAACGCTACGGCCATGAGGCTGGATTGCGTTTTGCGCTCGTGCGCGTCAGCGAGCACATCGACGGCATCGCACTCTACGGCGGCGAGTCCGACGAGAAGCAGCGCCTGAATGTCGAGTTCGATCGTGTCCTCAGGATCATGCGCCGGACCGTCAGCGCAACGACGCGGCTCACCTGGGTGACCGCGGGCTATGGCTGGTTCACGATCATCGCGCCGATCCTGGTGGCGTCGCCGGGATATTTCGGCGGTGATCTCACCTTCGGCGAGATGATGATGGCGGTCGGCGCCTTCATCCAAGTCCAGCAGGCGCTGCGCTGGTTCATCGACAACTTCGGCACTATCGCCGATTGGCGGGCCACGCTGCTGCGCGTCGCCAGCTTCCGCGAGGCAGTGGTGAGCATGGACAAGCTTGGCACGGCCGCCAGCCGGATCGAGTTCGCGGAAATTCCCGACGGCAAGTTCGCGTTCTCCAATCTGGAGATCGCCTCTCCCGGCGGCTGCATCATGCTGAGCGAGCGGCATGTCGAGATTGTTCCGGGCGATCATGTCCTGATTGTCGGCGAGCCGGGCGCGGGAAAGACCGTCCTGTTCCGCGCCATCGCGGGGTTGTGGCCGTGGGGAGCGGGTCGAATCGTGCTTCCCTCGCGCCAAAGCGTGATGTTCGTACCGCGCAATCCTTACGTGCCCCCGGGCACGTTGCGCGCGGCACTCTCCTATCCTCTGCCGGAGGCGGCCTATGCGGACGCCGACCTGGTCGCCGCACTCGAGAGCGGCGGGCTGGGACACCTGTCAACGTCACTCGACCGTAGCGCCCGGTGGGATCGGGAGTTGACCGACGACGAGCGGCAATGCCTGATCTTCGCCCGCCTTCCCCTTCACAAGCCGCGTTGGGTCGTGATCGACGAGGCCCTCGACGCCCTCGATGACGACGCCCGCGAGCGCGTCATGACTTTGTTCAAAGGTCCGCTCGCCGACGCCGCCATTATCAATATTGGTCGTCCTGGCGGCCGCGATCAATTCTTCACGCGCGTTCTGCATCTGATCAAGGATCCGAAAGGCCGTATATTCAGAGCGCATCGCGGCGCTCCTGTGGAACGGGTCGTCGGAAGCGTTCGCGACCCGGCCGGGCAATCCGCCGCACAAGCGCGCCATTGACCCGGGAGGTCGATCGGCTCAAACCTGACCGATCCGGCAGTTCGGCATTCCGGCTTGGCGGGTCGGTGGCGGGGCGAACCGCGAGGTAGCCGCACCGCCGCCGACATCGGCACAACTGCAGGGAGTTCGCTGATCCATGTCCCGTCACCCGATCAAGAAGACGCATCATGGGGCGAACCGGCCGCCGTTCGACTGCATCGCGCTGCTGTTGCAGGGCGGCGGCGCTCTCGGCGCCTATCAGGCCGGCGTCTACCAGGCGTTGGCCGAGGCCGATCTGCATCCGGATTGGGTCGCCGGCATCTCCATCGGCGCCTTCAATGCCGCCATCATCGCGGGCAACGCCCCGGCCGCGCGGGTCGACAAGCTGCGCGCCTTCTGGGAAAGCATCACCGACAATCCGTTGAATGGCTGGGCCCGCCTCTCGGCCGATCACCTGGCGCGCGGCGAGGACGCCCGCAGCTTCCTCAACCAGGTGAGCGCCGGCGCGGCCCTCCTCGGCGGCGTCCCCGGCTTCTACGCGCCGCGCCTGCCGCCCGCGTGGCTGCACCCGACCGGCTCCATCGAGGCGACCAGCTACTACGAGACGAAACTCCTGCGCGCAACGCTCGAACGCTTCGCCGACTTCGACCGCATCAACGCGAGCGAGACGCGATTGAGCGTCGGCGCCGTCAACGTGAGGAGCGGCAATTTCGTCTATTTCGATAGCACGACACATCACATAAAGTCCGAACACGTCATGGCCAGCGGCGCGCTCCCGCCCGCGTTTCCGGCCGTCGAGGTCGACGGCGAGTACTACTGGGACGGCGGGCTCATCTCGAACACGCCCTTGCACTGGGTGGTCCAGAATGAGCCGCGCATGGATACCCTGGCGTTCCAGGTCGATCTCTGGAGCGCGCGCGGCGACTTCCCGCGCGATCTGTCGGAAGTCGCCATGCGGCAGAAGGAGATCCAGTACTCCAGCCGCACGCGCGCCAACACCGACAATTTCAAGCGTCTGCAGAAGATGCGTTGCGCGCTGGGCACTCTACTGGAGCAGCTGCCCGACGAGCTGAAGAAGAGCGAGGAAGCGAAGCTCTTGCAGCCGCTGGCGGACCACAAAGTCTTCAACATCGTCCATCTGATCTATCGGACGAAGCACTACGAGGGCCAGTCGAAGGACTACGAATTCTCGCGCCTGAGCATGGAAGAGCACTGGCAGGCCGGCTATCTCGACGCAGTGCGCACGCTGCGCCACCCGGAGGTATTGCAGCGCCCCGACAACAAGGAAGGCGTGTTCACCTTCGACCTGGCCCAGGACGGCCGCGAATGAGACGCGGTCAGCATCGGAGAGGATGAGCGATCATGAAGGAAAGCGACGTCCGTAAGAATGCCTTCGCCATGCCGCTGACGAGCCCGGCGTTTCCCGTCGGCCCCTATCGCTTTGTGGATCGGCAGTATCTGATCATCACCTACCGGACCGACCCGGAGAAGCTGCGCGCCATCGTGCCCGAACCGTTGCAGGTGGATGAGCCGCTGGTCAAGTATGAGTTCATCCGCATGCCCGACTCTACCGGCTTCGGCGACTACACCGAAAGCGGGCAGGTCGTCCCGGTGTCGTTCCAGGGCCGCAAGGGCGGCTACACCCATTGCATGTTCCTCAACGATCATCCGCCGATCGCCGGCGGCCGCGAGCTCTGGGGCTTCCCCAAGAAACTCGCGAGCCCGAGCCTGCGCGCCGAGATCGACACGCTCGTGGGCACGCTCGATTACGGGCCGGTCCGGGTGGCGACCGCGACCATGGGCTACAAGCACCGCAGCGCCGATCTGCAAGCCGTCAAGGCGGCCCTCTCGGCGCCTAACTTCCTGCTCAAGATCATTCCGCACGTCGACGGCGGTCCCAGGATCTGCGAGCTGGTGGAGTATTACCTCGAGGACATCCAGATAAAGGGCGCCTGGACCGGTCCCGCGGCGCTATCACTCAACGCCCATGCGCTGGCCCCGGTCGCCGAGTTGCCTGTGCTGGAGGTCGTTTCGGCCGTCCACATCCTGGCCGACCTGACCCTGGGACTGGGCGAAGTCGTGCATGACTATTTGGGAGAGCAATCCGCTTCCGTTCGATCAAAGCGCGCGCCGGCCGGCCGCTGACGCCCGGCTGGCGAGTCCTCCCCGCGGCGCCTTGACTCGATGGGCCTGCGCCGGACTAATGGGTCGGGATCGTCACCCTAGGGACACTCAGATGGAATTCGCCATCCCCAGCGCCGCCCATATCGGCGCTTTCGCCGCCGCCGGATTCGTCCTGTTGCTCGTTCCCGGGCCGGCCGTGCTGTACATCGTCGGCCGCAGCGTCGAGCAAGGGCGGCTGGCGGGCATCGTGTCGGTTCTCGGCATTACCACCGGCACGCTCGTGCATGTCACGGCGGCGGTGGTCGGGCTGTCGGCCCTGATCACGTCGTCGGTGCTGGCATTCTCGATCGTCAAGTATGCGGGCGCCGCCTATCTCATCTATATCGGCGCGCGGCGTCTGCTAAGCCGCAGCGACTTGGCCGAAGCTGTCAACCTGCCGCGGCGGAGCCTGCGGCGCCTCTACGCCGACGGCTTCATCGTCAACCTGCTCAATCCGAAGACGGCGCTGTTCTTCCTTGCGTTCCTGCCCCAATGGATCGATGCCGCCAACGGCGGCGTGCCGTCCCAGATCGCCTTTCTCGGCCTGCTTTTCGCGTGCATGGGTCTCTTCAGCGATGGGGCCTATGCATTGCTGGCGGGGACGGCGGGAAGCTGGATGAAGCGGCGGCGGGGATTCCTGAAGGCCGAGCGGTTCGTCACCGGCGGCGTCTTCATCGGCCTTGGCGTTACGGCCGCCATTGCCGGCGGCGGGCGAAAATAGGCTGTCCGCCTAAGCCGCGGCCTGCTGAGCCTGCCGCGGCAGCCAGATGGTGACGGTCGTACCGCCCTCGGGCGGCGAATCGATCGCGATCGTGCCGCCATGTTGCTCGACGATCTGCCGCGTGATCGGCAGGCCGAGGCCGGCGCCGAAACTCCGTGTGGTGAACAAAGGCTCGAAGACGCGCGGCAACACCTCGGCAGGAATGCCGGGGCCGCTGTCGGCGATAGTCAGGCGGAGATGCGGGCCCGCCGCAGCGCTTGCAACGAGAATCCGGCGGGGGTGCCGATCGTCCGGGTGCCAGGTCGGCGACATCAGCGCGGCGACGGCGTTCTTGATCAGCCGCTTGATGACCTGTTTGAATTGTTCGTGATCGATTGAAGCCGTACTGCCGGTGGCGAGCTCGGTCGTCAGAGTGACACCGTCCGGCAACGCGCGCGCTTGCAGCGTGTTTTCCAGCCACCGGTCGAGGTCGGTCGCGGTCCGCGCCAAGTGCCGCGGCTGCGTGTATTCGAGCAGATCGTAGATGATGCGGGCGCAGCGTTCGATGTTGCGATCCGCCCGTTCCAGCGCCGGCTCGACGCCGAGGCCCTTGTCGCGCGTCCGCAGCGCGACCGTGGCAAGCGAGTTGCGGATAGCCGCCAGCGGATTGCGCAGTTCGTGGCTCACGGTCGCCGCGACCGTGCCGATGGTCGCCAGCTGCTCCTTGCGCGTCAGCTCTTCCTCGAGATGGCGATGGGCGGTGACGTCGAAGATGGCGCCGTCGAGATGCTGCAGGTTGCCGTCCTCGTCGAACTCGCCCTGGCCTTTCTCATGCACCCAGCGCACCGATCCGTCGCGGTGAATGATTCGGTAGTCGATGGCGTAGGGCCGCCTATGGGAAAGGGCGTCGGCGACCACTTTGTCGACGAGAGCCGCGTCGTCGGGATGAAACAGGCTGGCGAAGGTGCGTACGCGATTGCCGATGAAGTCCGCCGCCGGGTAACCCGACAGAGCCTCCACCGAATCGCTCAGGAATTCCATGGTGTACACGGCATCGTTGGCGCAGCGATAGCAGACGCCCGGGATATTGGCGATGAGCGTTCGGAATTTTTGCTCGCTCGACTTCAGCTCCTGGGCATGGCGGTCACGTTCTTCGACCAGTCGGCGATTCTCGATGGCGTTGTCCTTGAACACCTGAACCGCCTTGGCCATCGCGCCCACTTCGTCGCGCCGGCCGAGGCCGGGTATGGCGACGTCGTGATTGCTGCCCGCCAGTTCGGTCATCGTCGTCGACATCCCCGCGAGCGAGCGGGATATGCCGCGGCCGATCCAGCCGGCGAGTGCGACCGCCAGCAGGGCGATCCCGGCGGCCAGGGCCAGCGTCCACCACAGCCGCTCCTCGAATCCGGCGATGCGGGCTTGCAGCAGGCGGTCGAGTTCCGCGGCCGCCTTCTTGGTGACGCGACCGATCACGGCCAGGCCGGCATCGCGCAATTGCGCGGCGGCGTGGGCGTCGACGGGGATGCCGTCGCGCTGCAGCACGTGCCCCTTCATGCCGGCGGCGAGGAAGGTCAGGGTGGCGGTCGCCGCCCGATAGTCGGCATCCATTCCGGCCTTCAGGCGGCCGTCCGGATTGCCGCGATAGGCCGCTTCGACGGCCTTGCTCAGTTCCTCGCGGGCCGATTCGAATTGTCCCATGAGGATCATGAACTGGGCGCGGTCCTCGATGCTCAGCGTCTGCTTCTCGGCGACCGCGGAGGCCAGTACGCTCAGATCCATAAGCCGGTCCGTCAGCTCCGGCAGCGTCACGACGACGGCGTACATGGTGTAGAAGGAATCGAGGTCCGGATCGAGGATCAGGTTCGATTGGTCGCCCACGCGCGCAATGAGGTCGCGGAGTTTCGCGACGACCTTCGCATGCCGCGTCGCCAACCGATCGGACCCAAGGGTCGCCGCGTCCGTGAGGAAGCCGTGGGCGGCGTCGACGGCCTCGGCGACGAGCGCGGGTTCCACCGGCACGTCGGAGAAGTCCCTGGCAGCGCTCGCGATGCCCGCGATCGCCGCCGCGGCGTTTTCTTCGGCGCCGGCTGGCGCCGAGCCAGCGGCGCTGACGCCGGCGATCTCGTCCAGGCGCGCCGCGGTGCTGCTCTGCAGGGCCATCTGCGCGGTCGTCAGGGCGGAGAGGAAATGATTGCCCGAGATTTCCGCGCGCGCGAAGTCGATGGCGATGTTCTTCTCCGCGACGAGGCTGTAGAGCAGGAATGCCAGCGGCAACGCGAACATGGCGCCGATGAGCGCGAGCTTGCGGCCGATGGTCAATCTGCTCAGGAACGGCGCGGCGAACGTCATTGCGGGCGAACCACGGGTTTATCGGACAGGCATCATGGGCGTCACCGCCTGCCTCTCGGCGCAGCCGGTGCCGCTGGCGACATCATCGTGAAAAATGGTTAACGACTGGAAAAAGCGGCCGCCCGCCGGCGATCCGATTGACGATCCGGCCTTTGACGCGGGATGAACGCTATTTCAAGTACTTGGCGAGCGATGCCGGTTTCCGGGCCAACCTTCAGGGCGCGAGCAGGGAGCTGCCGCCCGAGAGCGAAGGCAGCGTCCGGCTTTCGGAAATGCCGAGGCCGTCGGACGGCTTCGGGGCCAGTACGCCGTCCATCCGCCCGAGCTCGCCGCGGGTGTCCAGCAGGCGGCGGCGGTCGAGCGGATCGAGGCGACCGCGCAAGTCGTCCTGATCGAGGCCACGTAGCTGGCTCTGCAGCTCGCCGCGATAGGCGAGCGCCCGCTGCCGCTCCACCGGCGTCAGTTCCTTCGCGGCTCCGGTAAAGCGGAAGGGCGCGAGAACATCGGGGTCTCCGGCCCGGGCCGGCGCGGCCAGCAGCAGGAGCAAAAACCCGAATATCGGCGCCCGGATCGTACCCATGCGCGGAATGTGGCCACCGGAGGTCCGACGATCAAGGGGCCGCCGCGCCGGCCTGCGCCGATGCAGTATGTGACGGCAGTCACTGCGCCCGGCCGCCCCGCCTTGCTATCTTGGCGGCGTTCGCGACATCTCATTTCCGGAGGAGCCCTCGACGCCATGAGCGCAAGTGATGTCATTGCCACGTTCGGAACCAAGTCGGGCGGCGGCGTCTGGAAGAACATCTCCCGTGCCGACGTCGTCACCGGCCTGCGCGCGCGGATCGCCAACCCCGGCAAGATCGATACCAGCAGCTCCAGCCTGTGCGGGCCGGCGGCGTTTCTCTACTCCGTCCTCAGCGAATATCCCGAGAACTACTGCAACTACATCTGCGATCTCTACGACACCGGCAAGGGCAAGCTCTGGGACTTCGAGGTCAAGCCCGGCAGCGACACCAAGAACTACAAGGTGCCCACGGACAAGATCGATCCCGTCGACTGGATCGGGCTGGGAGGTCTGCGCGACTCCGAGAACGGATTCTTCGACTACCAATCCGTCGACGACGACGCCTCCGCCATCACTCTGCCGATGTCGCTCACCTCATGGTTCGAGAAGGCCACCTATGGGACGCGCCACAACGTCACCAATCTCGTGTTCACCAAGTCCAAGAGCGACATCGTCAAGGCCAACGATCTGCGGCTCCAAGGCTGCAAGGTCTGCCTCTTCATCGATGCGGACATGCTCAATACGGCCAAGCAGAACAGCATGTCGACCACCCCCGACCACTGGGTCGTGCTGACCGGGCCGGTCACCTTCAACGGCGACAACATCAGCTTCGAGGTCTTCACCTGGGGCGAGGCCAAACGAAAGGTGCCGGGCAGCGGCACGCTGCCGCTGTCCAGCTTCCTCAAGCACTTCTACGGCTACGTCGCCGCGAAGTAGCCGGCGCGTCAGGCGGCGCGGCCGGCCTTCGCCTTCAAGACATGAGCGGCGAGGTTGCGGCCGAGGTCCCAGACGGCGCCGGGCACCCGGTGGCAATCGGCGATCGCCTTGTCGAAGCCGTCGCGCACCCACAGGCGATCGGCATCGGTGATGGTGAGCGCCGGCAGCAGCTTGATGATGTGCACGCCGGGGCCGGAGACCTGGCAGATGAGCTTGTGGTCCTTGAACAGCGGGATGAGGACCATCTGACAGAACAGGCCCTTATTGGCCGTCTCCAGCAGGCTCCAGGCCGCCTTCAGCGCCAGGCTGCGGGGCGGGCCGAACTCGATGCCGATCATCAAGCCCTTGCCGCGCACATCCTTCACCAGCTCGTACTTGTCGCGGAAGGCGCGGAAGTCGCCGAGGATGGCGTCGCCCAGCGTGGCCGCGCGCGCCACCAGCTTCTCGTCCTCGATCACGCCCAAGGTGGCGAGCGCCGCCGCCATGCCCAGGTCGTTCTTGCTGAAGGTGGAGCCGTGCACCATGGCGCGGTCCATGCGGTCGAACAGCTTGGAGAAGATCCACTGTTTGGTAAGCAGGGCACCCACCGGAACGAAACCGCCGGAGAGCGATTTCGACAGCAACACCATGTCCGGATCCACGCCCCAATGCTCGCAGGCCAGGAACTTGCCCGTACGCCCCATGCCGGTCTGGATCTCGTCGGCGATGAAGAGCGTGCCGTATTTCCGGCACAGCGCGAGCGCCTGCGGCAGGTAGTCGTCGGCGGGCATATACACGCCCTTGCCCTGGATCGGCTCGACGAAGAAGCCGGCGACGTCATTGCCGCGCAGCGCCGCCTCCAGCGCCGGCAGGTCGTTGAACGGCACCTGCACGCAGTCGGGCAACAGCGGCTCGAAACCCTTCCTGAACACCTCGCTGCCGTTGAGCGAGAGGGCGCCCATGGTGAGGCCGTGGAAGCCGTTGCTGCAGTAGGCGATCTTGCCGCGGCCGGTGGCGGCGTGTGCGAACTTGATCGCGCTCTCCACGGCCTCGGACCCGGTCGAACAGAAGAAGGCGCGATCCATGCCCGGCGTGAACGCCAGCAGGCGCTCGGCCAGAATGCCCGCCAGCAGCGACACGTCCATCTGCACGAGGTTCGCCAGGCGCCCGTCCAGCACCTGCTTCAAGGTGTCGATGACCGCCGGATGGTTGCGTCCGATGGCGAACACGCCGAAGCCGCTGAGGAGATCGAGATATCGGGCGCCCGCCGCGTCCGTCAGGTACGGTCCCTCGGCGCTGACGAAATCGACGTCGTAGCCGATGGTCTTGAGCACGCGCACCATCTGCGCATTGAGATAGCGATCATGCAGTCCGTACTTCTCGCCACGTCTTTCGTTCAACAGGCGGTGCAGATCAAGGGGCATGCAAAACCTCAAGCATTCCGCGCGCGGGACGCAACACTTCTGTCGCCCAATTTACAGGTGGGGTCAAGCGGGTGGGACAGGCACGATATCATGCCGGCCGGGTTTTCGGAGAGGATTAAGAATGTCGCAGCCCGCACACAATTCCGGTCAAAATCGGTTTGACAGTGGCGGCAGGCTAAATTAATCGAACGATCGTTCGATCAATAATGGAAGAATCCCATGGCCCCTCGCGCCTACCGGCTCGGTCGCCGGGCGGAGCGCGCGGACGACACCCGACGGCGCAGCGACGCGCGCGCTCCACGTCGGGCAAGGGGTCGCCGACGTCAGTGTCGGCACCGTCTATCACCATTTTCCAAGCTACGACGACGTGATTCGTGCCTGCGGCCAATTGACCTTCGCGATGGTGCGGCCGCCGACCGAGGCCATCTTCGCCAGCTGCCGCTCGACCCGCGCGCGCATCGAGCGGTTGACCCACGAGCTGTTCGCCTGCTACGAGCGCTTCCCCGATCTGGAGAGCGCGCGCTGCGACCGCAAGAAGTTGCCGGTCCTCGACCGGGAAATGGCCAAGTTCGATCGCCATTTGGCCACGCTGGTGCGCCAGGCCGTGGCGCCGGCCGGCGAGCGCATCCAGCGCATGGCGAGCGCGCTCACCGATGTCGGCGTCTATCGCACGCTCGCCAGCCAGGGACTGTCGACGAGCGAAGCCGCCGACGAGATCGCCGGCCTGCTCGCCCTGTGGGTCCGGCGCAGCTGACTTCGAAATCCTCAGCCCCTAACGAAAGGATGTGACGATGGAAACGCGTATCAGCGAGATTGCCGACGGCATCTACCGGCTTTCGACCTTCGTGCCGGAGATCGCGCCGCCGGCCGGCTTCACCTTCAATCAGTTTCTGATCGATGCCGACGAGCCGTTGTTCTTCCATTGCGGGCCGCGCGCCATGTTCTCCTCGGTGTCGGCCGCGGTGGCGCAAGTGCTGCCGCCGGAACAGCTGCGCTGGATCGCCTTCGGCCACGTCGAATCCGACGAGTGCGGCGCCATGAATGCCTGGCTCGCGGCGGCGCCCCGGGCTGCGGTCGCGCACGGCGCCGTCGGCTGCATGGTCTCGCTCAACGACCTGGCGGATCGGCCGCCGCGCGCGCTCGCCGACGGCGAGGTGATCGATCTCGGCGGCAAGCGCGTGCGTCATATCGACACGCCGCATGTGACCCATGCCTGGGAGGCCCGCGTCCTCTATGAGGAGACGACGGGCACGCTCCTTTGCGGCGACCTTTTCGCCCATCTCGGCAACGGTCCCGCGGTGACTTCGGCCGACATCGTCGGACCGGCGGCGGCGGCCGAAGACGCCTTCCGCTCGACCTGCCTGACGCCCGCGACGGCGCCGACCATCCGCCGATTGGCCGCACTTGCGCCCCGCACCCTCGCGCTCATGCACGGCTCGTCCTTCACCGGCGATTGCACCGGCGCGCTCGCGGCGCTGGCGGACGACTATGCGCGGCGGCTGGCTCTTGCGGCGGACGCCGGTCAGGCGGGGAGAGCGGCGGCGTAGATCGTGCCATGAATCTTGTAGGGGCGACCGGCAGGTCGCCCGCCCATCCGCGAACGCGTTCGCTGCGCTGAACACGGCCGGCGCGGGCGACCAGCCCGTCGCCCCAACGGGAAC